>JAKAYN010000101.1 GCA_021826785.1 Thermoplasmata archaeon
GCGTTTTTTATGACCTTGCAAAGGGAAACAAAACATTATGTGAACCCTTTGAGAAGGCCATGCTAAACAGCAATGATTTAAAAATATTGGAAAATTTTAATCTTGGAAACAGATGCGTTGTTGAAATAGAACTATGATATTGATTTAAAATATTCGCCTATCAATGGTATTCCATTGTTAATATCATCCTCAGAGGTGGCAAAAGATATTCTGAAATGGTATTCAGAGCCAAATGGTGCGCCAGGTGTTACTATAACATTTTTCTGTTCAAGCAGGTTCATTGCGGCATCCTGTGATTTTACATCGCTTTCATATCCAGGAAAGACGTAAAATGCACCATCGGGTTCGTAAAAATGAAGATTTGTTTCCTTTAATAGTGATACTATTAAATCCCTGCGCTTCTGAAATGTTTCTCTTATATGTTTTACGCTCTCAGCGTCATCAAGTGCATGAAGTGCAGCATACTGTGAAATTGATGGTGCGCATGTTAAAGTTTGCTGCTGGATCTTATCGGCAGCGCCTATAATTTCGTATGGTGCAACCATGTAGCCGACACGCCAGCCTGTCATGGCATAGCTCTTTGAAAAACCACTAACCGTAACAGTTTTTTCAAATGCCTCTGGTATTGATGCTGGAGAGAACATCTTTCCTTTATATATTATATCTTCATATATTTCATCTGATATGATGTATAAATTATTTTCGAGGGCAAAATCAACGGTTTCTTTTATATTTTTTTCTGACAAAACCTTTCCTGTTGGATTTACAGGATTATTAATCAATATGACCCTTGACCTTGGTGTTAAAACCTTTTTAAGATTGTCCACATCGATATTATATTCATCATCACAGTCTGCAAAAACGGGCTTTCCACCATTAATCTTAACGATATCAGGATATGAAACATAGTAAGGTGACGGTATTATAACCTCATCCCCAGGATCTATTATTGTGTACAATGCAAGGTTTATCGAAAACTTTGTTGGTGTAACAAGCACGTTCTTTGAAACAACGTCCACATTATTCTTTGTTTTCATTTTTAGCGCTATCTTTTCCCTTAACTCTGGAATGCCTGCCGATGGTGTATAATGCGTTTTTCCTGACATTGCATCATCAAAGGCCAGCTTTATTATATTGTCCGGTGTGGTCATATCCGGCTCGCCTATGCCAAAGTTGTAAAGCTTTTTTCCGGCCTTTCTAAGCTCACTGGCTTTATTACTCATGCTTACAGTTGCTGACTCGCTAATCTGGCTTAAACGTGATGAAACCATAATGACAAATACATATTTTCCTTTTATATTTTTGCAATAGACTTTGGTTTTTTTGATATAATATTATAAATTCAAACATCAATAATGTTTAATAGATCCTTTATTTCATCAATTTCAAGATCCGCATGATCAGAATGAATGCTTCTACCATGCTTAACCAGAATGGATAGACATCCAAGGTTTCTTGACGGTATTAGATCGTTATCTATATCACCAATAACGATCGTTTCCTTTGGATTTACGTTCATCATTGACATTGCCCTTAAATATGGTTCTGTATCAGGTTTTCCATTTGAAACATCATCAATGGTAACTATCGCATCAGCATTTATATTAAGCATTTTAACAAAATCTTTTCTTGATGATGTGACCACGGCTATTTTTATGTTTAATCTTTTTAGCTCATTGAATGTAAAATCCACATCAGGAAAGAATTTTAATTCATTTATATGCATTTTAAAATAGTACTCCTCACGGAACTCAATCTCAGGATTCATAGCATTAACCTTTTTTATAAGCATTGAGCCTGGATATCCTATCATTAGCCTTATTATCTCAGGATCCGTAGATATTTTATAATCCTCAAATGCTCTCTGCCATGATTTAATTCTTAATTCTATTGAATCAAGTATTGTTCCATCAAGATCAAATATCACAGCCTTAAACATATACGGCAATGATGATTTAATTTAAAACGTTTTCATTTCATGAATGCACTGCCCTTCTTGTACTTTTTCTCTATATTTGACTTTATATTATTTATCATATCATTCTTGCTCATACTCTTTGAAAATCTAATATTATACTTTTTCATTATATATTTTAATGTTTCCCTGACCACGTCCTCAAGCTCGTTGACGTGGTTGGCGCTTTATAGCTTGAATATATTTATATCAGGCTCGTGGCTCTGATATGATATATTAATCTTTATTAGATCCGTTAGCTCTGGATTTTCCTCTATTTTCCTCGCAAGATATCTAAGTATATTTGCAATTTCCCTGGATTTTTTATCCGACATACTCAAGCAGTTCTCTTGCTAAATCATCGTACCTATTAAATATTTCTCCTTCGTACTTCTGCTTTATTGTACTGAAACCTGAACTAAAATCTGCAGCCTCTGTTATCCTTGAGCTTAAAGGTATATATGATCTAAAAAGCTTTGGGTACTCGCCTTTTTCAGCCTTTGACTGAAGATTCTCTATAACGTTTTTATGTAACCTGCTTCCGGCCCTGTACATTGATATTAATATACCAAGTGGGTTTATCTTTATACTAGCATCCTTTTTAAATGAGTCTATTCTTGATATAATCTGTGGTATTCCATATGTTGATAGTATATCAGGAATCGTTGGTATTATATAATAATCTGATATGAATATTCCAGACAATGTTATAAGCCCAAGATTTGGTGGGCAGTCTATTAAAACAAAATCATATCTCTTTATTATATTCGAAAGTGAATCAGCAAGTATTGTAACAGGTGATTTTACATAGTATCCAGTGTTTGATATCAAAGGAAGCTTATCCTCAAGATCGATTAATCTTAGGCTTGATGGTATAAGATCAAGGTTTTCTATGCCACCGTTGATGTTTGAAACACCTTTAACAATGGCCTTTTCTCCATCGAATGTTTCCATGCCGTATATTTTATCATTGAATAGCTGGAACAAAGTTTCACCCTTTTTATCCTTTTCGTACCATTTCATCTCATCCATGAGTGAAACCGTTGCATTTGTCTGCGGATCCAAGTCTATAACAAGAACCTTCTTTTTATAGTTATATGATAGAAATTCAGATAGTGCAACTGTGGTCTGTGTTTTACCAACGCCACCCTTCAGATTTATTACGCTTATAACTGCCACGAATTAAAAACGTACATAAATATATAAATATTCCTTTTAAAAACTTCAATAATTATTAATAGTAATTAATGATAACGATTTAATGCTTCCCAGTATTGAGGAACTAAGAAAGATGAGAAAATCACTTGGAATAAGCCAGAAAGAGCTTGCAAGCATAAGCGGTGTAAGCCAGTCATATATAGCAAGATTGGAAAAGGGCGATATAAACCCAACCTATGATAAGATAAAAAAGATTTACGAGTATCTAAGCAGCTCTGGAAACAAGGCCAGCAGCATAGAGATAAAGGCAGAAAAGATAATGACAAAGGATGTTATTACCTGTGAGGTAAATGATTCGATAATATCTGCATTAAATAAAATGAGGGAAAAGGGTTATTCTCAATTACCGGTTTTAACCGGAGATAAAAGGATAATAGGCACAATAACTGAATCTGATATAAATGATATGTTAATAAAGGGCACATCAATAGAATCTTTAAAGTACATGACTGTAAGAAAGGTTATGGGCAAGGTTCTACCGCAGCTTGATAAGGATAGCCCAATATCAATGGTTTACCCACTTTTAAAGTATTCAAACGCCGTATTAATCGTTGATGGATCAGAGCTTAAGGGGATAATAACAAAGGCTGATATATTAAAAGCGGTAGAGATCTATGGTTAATATTATCATAGTAATATACTCAATATTTTTGTTTATCCCTGCATTTGTTGCAAATCCAGGTGCTGTAATAACAGGTGGCCATTTCATATTAGACCGTGGAAAAACATTTCATGGCAAGAGAATCCTTGGTGATGGCAAATCATTATCTGGTTTTATTGGTGGATCACTTATCGGGGTCATTTCTGGAATTATTATATATTATATAATAGAGTTTGCACATATAGGTCTTGGAAATTACGGAAATAGCATAGTTTCCGCTTTGCCAGTGCTTTTTGCAATGAGCTTCGGTTCACTAACAGGGGACATAACCGGCTCTTTTATAAAGAGAAGACTTGGGATGAAGCGTGGTGCAAAGGGATCATTGCTTGATCAATGGCCTTTCGTTTTAATGTCGTTTCTTTAGATC
>JAKAYN010000102.1 GCA_021826785.1 Thermoplasmata archaeon
AGTGTGTTCATGCCATCAATGGTGGATATTCCAGTCTGGACGAACTCGCTTGGTTCCTCCCTTGAATAAGGATTTATTGCACTGCCATTTATATCAAGCTTGTCCTTTGAGTATATCTTTGGACCGTTATCTATTGGCTCTCCAAAACCGTTGAATATCCTTCCAAGCATGTCATCGGATACAGGCAGCCTGAATGTTGAGCCTGTGAATTTAACGCTTACATTTGAGGTGCTTATACCTGTTGTTGAACCATATATCTGAACTATCGATAGCCCGTTTCTTGTTTCTAGGACCTGTCCCCTGCGTTTTTCGCCATTATCAAGGATAATGTCAACTATCTCATTGTAAGATGTGTCCTTTATACCATCAACGAAGAGTAATGGACCGCTTATCTGTGAAACTGATCTGTACAAAACATCACGCATTTAAACCACCAACTTCAATCATGCTGTTATACTCATCATTTATCTCCTTAATGATGTTTTTATAGAATGATGGGAAATCATTCTCTGATACCTCCTTCATCCTTGAGATCTTTGACCTTGCAGGAATCGAGGCAAGCTGGCTGATCTTCATTCCATGGTTCACGGCATTTAACTGCATGTCATAAACGGTTTTTATAATTTTTAGCATCATGTACTGTTTGTTTATGGAGCAATACGTATCTATATCATCAAAGGCGTTCTGCTGTAGGAAATCTTCACGTATCATCTTTGCAACATCAAGTATGTTCTTTTCCTTTTCAGGGAGGGCATCATAGCCAACAAGCTGTACAATTTCCTGCAGCTCAGATTCCTTTTCAAGCAGATCCATCATAGTTTTATATATATCTGACCAGTCTGGGCCAACATTATCAGAGTACCATTTTGATAATGTATTTGTATAAAGTGAGTATGATGTAAGCCAGTTAATTGATGGGAAATGCCTTCTCGATGCAAGTGATGCGTCCAGAGCCCAGAAGACACGGGTCACCCTAAGTGTATTCTGGACAACAGGATCAGATAAATCACCACCAGGCGGTGATACAGCACCTATGAGTGTGACAGAACCTGTTCTTTGATCCTCGGCAATAATTTGGGCGTTTCCCGATCTCTCATAGAATTCTGATATTCTTCTGCCAAGGTATGCAGGATAGCCCTCCTCGCCTGGCATTTCTTCAAGCCTGCCTGAGATCTCCCTAAGCGCCTCGGCCCATCTACTTGTTGAATCTGCCATTAATGCAACATTGTACCCCATATCACGGTAATACTCCGCTATTGTGACACCTGTATATATGCTTGCCTCCCTGGCGGCGACAGGCATGTTTGATGTATTTGCTATAAGCACGGTTCTCTGCATTATTGGCTTTCCAGTCTTTGGATCCATAAGCTCTGGAAAAGTGCTTAGTATCTCGGTCATCTCATTGCCACGCTCACCGCAGCCAACATAAACAACTATATCGCTATCAGACCACTTTGAAAGCTGGTGCTGTATTACAGTGTTATGCAATACTATTGCACCGTTTCCACCAACAAAATTGCTTCCGAATTCAGGCGTTGTCACATCATAAACATCAAATGGGCCTTTAATTTCAACAATTGAGATTATTTTATCAAAGTATATGTAATCTGAATTTAGATAATCATTGTTTATAAGTAACTGTGATGATTCAACATTGACGTTATCGTTAATATTATACAATGATAAATCGTATTTATTCTTAGAATCTATGTACTTTTTAATGGCGTTAAACTTCTCATGTTTTATTTCAAATGTATTATAATAGAATTTCTTTATGTTTTCAAGACCATTTATAATAATATAATGATCATTTTTATTATTCTTAATGGAATGTATTATACCAAGGCCTGTTAGCATGTATGATATATAAGTTACAAGTTCTGCATTTGACTTTAATCTAATCATGCCCATTGAGTATGCCCCGTTGCATATGAAATAGCCCCTCAAAAATGCCGATATAATGTCTTTGTTTGATTTCATTACCGATTGAATGCCATTAAATTTAGTTATAAAATCAAGTATCCTTGATCCGTTCAATATTAAATTGTTTTTGTAAATTTTAGTATTAACATAATTAAATTCATTGTTTACCAGGTATTCCAGCCTTTCAATTGCGGTTTTATCAATGCCATTAATAATTATTTTCCCGTCATTTATGCTTCCGGCAGCAAGGTAAAAGCCAAGTATCTCTGACCTTTCCTTTGATACAAGCTCGTTTTTGTTTCCTGATTCGAATCTTTTAACAACGGCAATATAATCTCCAATTTTTAGATCCTTTGCCTCTGTTTCCATAATTTTATTATCTGATAATTTAAATAATTTATGAACCGGAGTTACCTTTACATGCCTGCCTGTAGCGGTTCTAACATTTAATAATGAGTCGCTTTTTCCCTTGTAAATGTAATCCGATCTGCTTTCGGCAACCATATTATTATAAAATGAGTATATTTTAAGTGGTGAATCCAGTTTTATTAGGATTTCATTTTCGTTTTGGTATTCTATTTTTCCAGTTGATTCTTTATATATTTCTTCAATTGTTTTTACATTACCGTCTGATAAAAGCAATGGCGTATCCCCAGAAACACACTTTCCTGAGCCAAATGGACCTGGAACAGCAACGGTGCCACCCTTGGCAACAGGGAAAAATGCATCAATTACCCTTTGGCCTGTTATCAATGGTATCTCAGGTGGAAATTTGTGAAAAACGCGTCTAGCCTCTCTTACAGGCCATATCTGTTTTAACTTTATTTCATAATCCCCGTTCTTTGTCTCTATGATTGCAACCGTATCTGAAACTTTAAATTTTCCAGCTTTTATTGATTTTACTGTACCTTCAACGCCATACGGAACCATGATTTTATTCTTTATAATCTCTGTTTCATCAACCTCTCCAATAATGAAATTTGATTTTACCTGCTGCCCCTCATTTACAAGAGGCTTGAAATCCCATAGCTTTTCCTCATTTAAAGGCGGTATGTTTACTCCTTTTGCGATGAAATCTCCAGTTTTTGATCTTATTACATCAAGCGGTCTCTGAATACCGTCGTAAATTGAGGATAAAAGCCCCGGTCCAAGCTCAACTGAAAGTGGTTTTCCAGTGGAATAAACCTTTTCGCCAGGTCTCAATCCACTTGTATCCTCATAAACCTGGATTGTGGCCTTATTCCCGGAGATCCTTATGATCTCGCCAATGAGCCCAAGCTCTCCAACCTTTACAACGTCGAACATCTGGGCGTTTTCAATATCCTGTGCAACAACAACCGGACCTGAAACGCTGTATATTGATCCTGACATTCTAATCACCTATATCTATGCCTAAAATTTTCTTTGCAAGCTCAAACACGGATTCCTCTTCCGATACACCGGGCATTGGTATGAATATAACCAGAGGATCTATGGAGCTTTTTAATATATTTAATTCATTATCATTAAAATATCTTTCCGTTGACTCCGATAAAAATATATACCTGTATGACTTGGAGTTAAAAATTTTTAAAACGTCATTTTTATCCTTAAATTCGAAGGCATCGCCTATGCCTATTAATTTAAAGCCGTTTACTAGCTCCCTTTCACCAATAACACATACGTTATTCATATTAACAAACCTTTTATGCTGTTCTTATCAAGATTATAAACCTTTCCGGATATTATTGTTCTTAAATTCTCACGCTCCCTGTCCGCTGTGAGCAAATATGCCATTATAAAGGCTCCGAAGGTATCGCTTAGCATCTTTTTTATGTAATTATTAATAATATTTCTCTTAATAAAAAGCTCGTATTCTGATAGTGTTCCGTTTGATTGATATGCTTTTATTGCATCGGTTATATCGTATTTATTAAAGGCCTCCATTATATCTACGATGCTTCTGCTTCTTGATAGGTCCATCAAATAATTTGAGTTGAAGTTTCCCAGATCTATTATTGATGAGGATATTTTATTAAAATCAATGCTGGATTTTGCAGCCTTGAGTATAATCATTATATTTCTTGCATCTATAGTTTCTTTTATGTAATTAATAATTGTACCCTCGTCACCATTAAAAAATCTGGCACTTTCAACAAGATTTTTATAGTATTCATAGTCAAGAGCATACAATATCTGTGATATATCACCCGTTTTCTTGTAATTCTCAATGTACTTTAAAAGGTAATTGTAACCATAGTTTACAAGATAGTTTATAACGGCCTC
>JAKAYN010000103.1 GCA_021826785.1 Thermoplasmata archaeon
TAATTTTCCGTCTATAAAACCTGTATCACCACTCTTTAGAAGCTTAACAACGTTTCCAAAGGTGTTTTCAAAATCCTTCTCATGACCAGGCTTTACCTTATAATAAAGACCGACATTAATCATAATTTATGATTATTTTATCATATTTAATTATTTATAAGAAAAATATTTATATTCCATGCGTTAAATTATCCAAACGGCCGCCGTCTATGACCATGACCTGGCCATTCATGTACTTTGAATCGTCGCTTGCAAGGAAAAGTGCCGCATTTGCTATGTACTCTGGAATGCCAAACATTCTTAGGCTTGTTCTGGATATAAATGAGTTTTCAAGCTCCTTTATTTCTTCATCGCTTTTTCCACCTATTGTCATATCAGTTTCTATCCATCCTGGTGCAATGGCATTAACCCTTATTTTATAATCCATAAGATCAAAAGCAAGTCTCTTTGTTAGCATTATAACACCGGCCTTTGTTATTGAATAGAATGTTGTGTTCTTTGCTGCTGTTCCTATGCCGGCATTCGATGCCATGTTTATTATTACCCCGTGGGTTTTTTTAAGGTCGTTAAGCGTCTCGACAACAGTATATATTGGTCCCATTAAATTTATTGAAAACATCTCATTTACCTTTTTTTCATCAAAGTCATCCCACGATAGCAAATGCCACATGCCGGCGTTATTAACTAGTATATCTATATTGCCAAGCTTTTCATGTATTTCATTTACCATGTTTCTTATCTCATTACGGTTTGAAACGTCTGCCTTAAATATCTCTGAACCCTTTAATTTTTTCTTTAAAGCCTCGGCTGAATCCTCATCTTTATTATAATTTATTGCAATCCTTGCACCCTCACTGTAAAATTTTTCTGCTATTGCCCTGCCAAGTCCCTTTGATGCACCAGTTATAAGCACAATCTTATTAGATAATTTTCCTGCCATAATGGAAAATTCGGTATTGTTATAAAAATATTTTTAATTTCTATTTTTTTTATTACCTATAAAAATGCCTATTACTGATATTATTGGGCCAAGTATTATTACAATAACAGCCGCATAATCGAGATAGCCTATTTCTATGAGAAAACTCGACGGTTCAGACTCATATATAAGCGCAGGCTTTGAATTAGAAAAATCTATAAAGACATACTTTCCCGAATGTAAATGCTCATATTCCTTTATATTTGCAAATGCGTAATCTGATCTTATCTTATATTTTTCAAGTGTGCTGCTGTTTGTTATTTTATTTAGATCAGATACTGAAACAAGTCCTGAAACTGGTGTTGGATTCTTTATTGTCACTATGTAATTACAACCTGCCGTTATATTTTCACTTATATATTCCCCAGGCCTTATCTCAGTTATATTTTTATTTGATAATAAATCTGTTTCATACGTCATAATACCATAGAAGATTAGGCCTATTATTAGAACAATAATGCCTGTGATAATTAATGATTTTCGCATTTTTAAATAATGCCAATAGATTATTTAAAAATTTATATCTGGTTCCTTCTGCTTCGGCTTTAATATTAAACCAGCTATTAAAACAATAAAGCCTATGACACCTATTATTATTCCAAAGAGTGCAAGAACACCTATGACCTCAATTGTCGAAAATGATCCGTATTCATATGTGAACGTTGAGGCCACCGCTGATGTAAACATTACAAATGTGTAATCACCTGCCGTTGTTGAGTTTGCAAGATATTCAACGGCTGTTGAACTTGAAACTATTGGTTTCAATGAATACTTATTTATATTTGTCGAATTAACTATTTTTATATCATTTATTGGTATAAGGCCATAAACACTTGGCGGCGAGGTAACTGCCATTATGTATCCTGACTTCAAGGTTATATTATCAGTTTTATACTCACCTGACTTTATTTCAGAGACCGATCTATGGAGCAAATGTGTGCCTTCATAGCTGCCTGCTGCAAAGAGTGCAATGCCAATTATAAGTATAACAACGCCAATGATGACGATCTTTTTTCTCATGATATGTATAAATTAAATCAATTTTATAAAAGTTTTGTTAAGCTATATAGCCAAGCGTTAAACCCAGCAGGGGTGCTATGATCCATGTGGAAACAATTATAATAAACGGTTTTAAATATATTGCCTTGTATTTGTACGATATGCCAACGCCAAACACGCTTGATGTAAGTGTCTGTGTGTTCGAAAGTGGCACTGAGAAAAAGGTTGCAGCCTCAACAAGCATTGATGAAACTAGAAGTGAGACCAGGGCGTTTGAATACCTCATTAGGTACATCTCCTGGCCAACACGTTTTATTACACCAGAGCTCAAAAAGAATGAACCAATGATTATTGCCAAAACCATTATAATTATCGTTTTAAAATTAAAACCCTCGATCACTGCTATGAAACCAAGCGTGTTTGAACCCAGTGTAAAGGCCGTGAAAAATGATGATACTATTAAAAGCAATTTTATTAATGATGCAACCCTCCAAACCTCTCTTCTTGGATTCCTAAAGAATGCTTTCTCTGATAAATATGATGCTATTATTGATATTAATGGTGCAATAATCCAGAATATGACCATTTTATATATTAATGAGAAATCAACTTTATACGCTATTCTTAGTGATATTCCTATGGATGTGCCTGCAAGAGCCATTGTTAATGATAGCGGTGCCCTAATAATGCCTGCAATTATGAATATTAAAAAAGATATTAAAAATGCGTAAGTTATGTAAATATACGAATCAGGTAAAAGATAAGACGCATTCTTTAATAGATCACCCTCTAATACAAGCCCAAGAATAAATCCCAAAGCTCCTATGCTTAAACCTGCATTTTTACCTATGATCCTTGAACCTATTAATGTTCCAACGGCAGCAGACATATTATTTCCAGAAACAAAGGCCGTTAACAGAAAGGTAAGTATCAATGACGCTATTAAAAATATCAACTTGTCACCGAAAGCATTATTGTGAAGACAAGATCAGATATATCCTCACAGTCATCAAGCATATCATCAAGCTTATGCGCAAGCGTGTTTATGTGCTCAAATGTTATATATGATATTGTGTCAGATGATTTGTATGAAAAATCTATAACAGAATCCTTTATGTTATCAACGTATTCCTCGATAGATTCTATAACATTTCTATGCTCCTTCATTGTGTTTATATCACTCTCATTTAATATTGATTTAACAACGTTTAATGCCTCTATGTTTTTATTTAATATATCTATGAACCTTCCATATGTATAATTTATAATATTTTCCTCATTGTCTATGAATTTATGGTTAATTATGTACCTTTTTATCTCCCTTGAAACGTAATATGTCTTATCAACAATATCATCACATTTTTCTATTAATAAAAGTATATTATCCATTAGATTTGAGCTTATGGCACCTGATGTAACGTCATGCCTGAGGTTTACATCCACATCATCGCTGTTTTTTTCATCATCCCTTATCATGGCATTATAACTATTTAAATCTGAGTGATAATTTTTTAACATCTCTATAAGGTATTCGGAATTTTTAATGCCCATATCTGAAAAAAAGGTTAATCTTGATAGAATATCCTTTTCACCAACTGCAAGTATCCTCTTTAAAAATTTATAATTAACCATAGTGAGGTATAAAAACCTATTATAAAAACTTTAAAAATTTTTATGCCCTTGCAAGCATGCTCAGGGAACTTATCTCGGAATTATTTTCTATACCGTACCTTTTTACCTTTTCTATGTCAACACCGTGCTTTCTTGCTATCTTTTCAACGACCTTTAGCATTAACGTTCCGCCAACTGATATTACTGAGCCTGTTCCAAGCCTTACAAGAATGTTACCATGCGTGTTTGAAAAGCCATCCCTCGCTGCCATCTTTGCAAGATGCCTGTATGATGCATAGTAAACGCCAAGCTGAACTGGATTAAGCATCATGTTTAGATTTCTTGATTTTATCCTTCCAAGCGGCACATTAACTAATGGTGTTACAGTAAATTCAAATGGTCTTCCATCAACATATGAATTGCTAAGCCTGTTTATCATGGCTATTGAATCCCAGTTATCCTCGTCTGTTTCTTCCTGCTGGCCAACCTGTATTGTAAATGCCGATCTCCAGTAGTACTTCGTTTCATTGTAAACACCCTGCCATACGATTTCCTGGAATGTGCCATCTGTGCCTATCCAGATCG
>JAKAYN010000104.1 GCA_021826785.1 Thermoplasmata archaeon
CCTTCATTTTTTGCAAGAGCCCTTGCAGTTTTTATTGCCTCAGCCTCAGAGACCTGTATGTATCCATCAACAAGCGATTCGTCCCAGAATGCAGGCTTTATTGCATGACCGCCACCCTGTATTAGATGCTGTGTTGTTATGACCTTTTTACCTGCCAGAAAGGCCGCAACGTCAGGCTCCACAGGATAGCATTTTATATTTGTATTAAAACTCTTCAATGCCCTTGCGATGCCAACAAAGGTACCGCCCGTTCCAATGTATGCAACAAACGCATCGACTTTGCCGGATGTTTGCCTTATTATCTCCTGGCCTGTTGTGTGCTGATGCACCTTCCAGTTCATTGTATTTATGTACTGGTTTGGCCTGTATGCATTTAATTTTTCTGTTAATTCCTGGGTTTTTTTCTCAACAGCCTCGTTGTCCATTCTTGATATTCTTCCATTTTCCTCACCAGGCTGCTGTGGTACGAGAACAACCTCTGCACCCAGGGCCCTTAGTATCCTCTGCCTTTCAATTGAATTCCCTGATGACATGACTGCAACAAATTTATAGCCCTTTACCGCACAGGCTATGGCAAGCCCTATCCCGGTGTTCCCAGATGTCTTGCCTATAATTGTGTCACCTGGCTCTATTAAACCCTTTCTCTCCGCATCCTCAAGCATGCCAACTGCAATTCTATCTTTTATACTCATGCCTGGACTGTAATATTCAAGCTTTACATATATATCTATATTTTTAACATTGATTTTATTTAATTTAACAAGTGGTGTGTTGCCTATTGCATGAAGCACATTTTCTTTTATATCAGACATATGATATTATTATTCCATGTTTATATAAGATTTTTCTTTATGGATTTAAAAAAAATTATTTATATGCTCTTTTTTAATACCTTCTGGTTTATTTCATATAGATCAGAACATACCTCGCATACCTCATTCTGTGATGGTTGCCCACATATCCTGCATTTTTTCATCTCGCCCTTGTAGTTATCCTTTAATAGATCTCTAGTTTCATCAAAGAATTTTACTATTGCCTGCCTTGTTCCAGGTGTCTTTTCCTCAAGCACATTTATAATATTTCTTGCCTCATTTCTATATGCTTCTTTATAATAAGGACACCAACCATTATCATAGTCAATGTTGTTTAATATTGCGTAGATAACTACCTCCTTCTCCGGTATCTTTCTCAATGGTATAATCCTTGGTATAAGACCATCACGTTCGATGCCTGTGTGCGGTGCAAGCCTTACGTATCTTGATACATCACCGCGAATTACATTCATTAGAATGGATTGTGAATAATCATCAAGGTTTATGCCAAGCGCAAGATAATCCGCATTATTGTACATTGATATCTTATTCATTAATGATCTTCTCATTGGACCACAGTGTGAGCATGATATTTTCGTTTTATCTATTGACATGATTTCATCCAATGTATATCCAAATTCATTTTTAAATGATATTACCTCATGTTCTATGCCGAGGATCCTTGAAAGTTTAAATGCCTTTTCAATACCGGGTGGTCTGTAGCCTGAAATGCCCTCATCAACAGTAAATGCCTTTAATGTTATATTTTTCCTCTCAGAAAGTATTTTATTTAAAACGTACAGTGTGACAAGGCTATCTTTTCCGCCAGATACTGCAACTGATATTGTAACGTGCCCTTTTTTTAAATCAGTCTGATTTCTTATCTCCCTTTTAACACGTCTCTCAAAAAAATTTATAAAGTGATCTTTACAAAGGGCGGTTCCGTTGTATTTTACATTGTAAACAGCTTTTTCGTTGCAGAATGTGCATTTCATTTATTTAATATATTTTTCATTGATTTAACATTTTCTAGTCTATCATTGCCTTTATCTCATCCGGAAAGAATTCAAGTTTAATCGAGTTTTCAATATAATTGTGACCGAAATTGTATATTAATGTGTATGGTAGCATAACCTGTCTATTGGATAGATACATCCTGCCACCCATATCGCTGAAGTATTTACATGTATCATTGTATTCATATAACATTGCAATGTTTTCAGATATCTCCAAAAACCTTGATATTGTTTTGTATGATAGATTATTATTTACAACAACGTTTGACGCACCGTTAATAAATGTGTCTATTAGGTCCTGATCTGTTACAGGGAAATTCATTATAGTCAATTCAAAGTAATCGGATAATTTTTCATATAATTCTATGTTTAAATATCTTCTTGTGATTGCATCATAGTCTATTACAAATAATGAATCCTCACCGGTTTTTAGTAGTTCGTAGATGCTGCTAAAGTTTGATACCTCCCTGTTTTTTATAAGAATGCAGTACACATGCTTTTATCAAAATTTATTAATTAAACTTTTGTTTTGCATTTATTTAATTATTTTAAAGTTATAAAATTTTGTATGATAGTATATATCATTTATAAATATTATATTATAATTATAATGAAAAAGGTTATAAAGCCATTTCACATATTATTTTATGTTTGAATCTTCAAGGTCATATTCAATAAAATCTGACAGGATACTTGTTCCAATGTTTAAAGGAACGAATTCAATAAAGGCACTTCAGCTGGCATTTGATATCAGTCAGTACGAAAAATCTGAGATTACTGCCATTACCGTAAGAGAGAAAACTGATAGCGTTGAGTGGACCAATAGTGTTAATCTTGTTACAAACGCATTTAAGGATGGAAAACGCCGCGGCATAAAGGTGGTTCCAAAGATAAAAACAGCAGACAACGTTAGAACAGGTCTAATAGAGGAGACAAACTCAAGGTCATATGATATTTTAATAATAGCAACGCATAAAAGGGCAACCTTATCAGGTTCAATATTCGGAAGCATAGGTGATTACCTTTTAAAAAATATAAATATACCAATAGCGCTCATGAGCATAAGCGAGAAGAGTTATCCTTATAAAAAGATCTTTATACCATTATCAGAGGAGATAAACACAAGGGTTGGTGTTTCCTTTGGCTTTCTTATAAGTAATATAATTGGGGCGGAGATCGTATTAATAGATCTCAGAAAATATGATAAGATCCACAGGCATGGTTTTAAAATGCTTCTTGATAATCTTGGGGATCTAAGCTCAAAGTACAATATAAGATTAATAAAATCAGGTGAGAACACTGGTATAAAGGAAGAGCTAAACTACATGATAGGATCTGAGGACCCGGATGCGATATTCATCGGTGCAAGATCTGTACCAGGAAAAAAGTTTAGAATAAACTCCGATCTAAAATACATTATAAAGGACACAAGATTGGATACATTATTAATAAAAAAATGATTATTTTAAAAATGAACTGCTTATAATATTTTTATCCATTAAATAATTTATAATATCAAAGTTCAATCTTACAATGTTTACATAGTACGTTCCAAAGATTGGAAAATTCATTCTCTTATCTTTGTTTATTATATTTATAAGAAATGCCTTTATATCGCTTATATTAAGATTTATGGATTTATTCTTTGCCATATTATATATTGCTTGAGATATTCTGTTAACCTGGATAAGTGCGCCCTTCAAGGGTATTGACGGATCAAGGCCTGATCCAGAATAGGATACCATTGATAATGGAATCTGCGATTCATTTACATGATTATACTCCGCAAATTTTTTAAGGTCACCTTTTGTTATATTATATACCTCTGGATTCGTGAGTGAGTATGAGTATGCACCAGAACATGATAAATTATAATTTATTGCCGATGGTCTTGGCTGGAAGAAAACACTGTTATTAAAAGCCTCAGCAAGCAGATATGAATCAACAACCCGGTGATTTAAGGTAACAGGATGACCATTGGAATAAAATGGCAAAGTATTTTCAGTTATTAATGATGCTATTGCTGGAAATGCGAATCCGGCTATTAACATTACTATAATTGATAGGGCAATTGCCTTAAAAACCCTTTTTACCATAAAACACCTCCAAGTAGAAGAATATGGTATATTATATATATCATTATAAACGGAAATACCAAACCACCGAAACCGTAGATTATAATGTTTCTCTTTAAAAGCTCCGAGGCGCTGGACGGCGTGTACTTAACACCATGGAGTGCAAGCGGTACGAGTATTATTATAATTATTGTGTTGAATATTAATGCAGAGGTAATTGCAAGCAATGGATCGTTTAAATTTAATATATTAAGAAAAGATAGTTAGATC
>JAKAYN010000105.1 GCA_021826785.1 Thermoplasmata archaeon
ATACAGGATGCATACACGCTTAGATGCATACCACAGGTCTACGGCGCTGTTTTGGATACAATAAATTACGCCATAAATGTTGCAAATATTGAAATGAACTCGGCCACTGATAATCCACTTGTATACAATGATGAATACATATCAACAGGGAACTTTCACGGTGAGCCTGTTGCCTTGATATCAGATTTCGTTGCCATTGCACTAACAGACCTTGGGAATATGATAGAAAGAAGAATAGCAAGGCTTGTTGATACAAATCTCAGTGGTTTGCCGGCATTTCTTGTAAAAAACAATGGCATAAACTCAGGGTACATGATACCACAGTACACGGCTGCGGCACTATGCAACATGAATAAAATACTATCGCATCCAGCATCATCGGATTCGATTCCAACATCGGCAAATCAGGAGGATCATGTCAGCATGGGTGCCAATTCTGCACTTAAATTAATAAAGATAATAGAAAACCTTGAGGGTATAGTTGCAATAGAGTATTTACTTTCGGCGCAGGCACTGGAATTTAAAAAGTATAACACATCAACTTTTATAAACAATGTTTATAAAAAGATAAGATTATTTGTAAAACCTCTTGATAATGATAGACCGCCTTACATTGACATTGAAAAAATAAGATATATTATGAATAATGAGCTCCTTGAATTCACGGAGATGATAAGGATTTAGAAACACCACACATGAAGTGTAATATTGCCTCAGATGCCGTTCGTCCTGTTATATCATCGTGATCAAGCGGCGGCGAATACTCCGTTACATCAACAAATCTTACCCTTTTATTTAAACCAAGAAGGTACATTGCCTTAAATAATTCCCTTGGTGTTAAGCCACCTGGTGATGCGGCGCTTACTCCTGGTGCATAGGCCTGGTCCACAACGTCAATATCAAGGCTTGCATATATAATACCTGCATCTATTATATTAAATGCCTTTTTTATTATTTTTTCGATGCCCTCATCAAAAACATTTAATGACGTGAAATAGCTTATGTTTAAATTTTTTATTTTATTATAATAATACTTTGAATATTTAAAACCTCGAACACCAATCTGAACAAAATTCTTTCCATCAAGGCAACCACCGTTACCATTTAAAATATTGTTTCCCCAGGAACCTGAGTTTATCCTCCATGGATCACGAATATCATGATGTGCATCGAATAGTATCATTCCTGTTTTTTTATTCAATTTGCAGACGGCCTTGAATAAACCCTCAGTGATTGAATGGTCCCCGCCAAAGGCTATGAATCTTGAATTTTTTGATTTGATAATATTATAATAATCATCTATTATTTTATTAATATCATAATCTATAAAATTTACATTTATATCACCGGCATCGTATATTTTTAATGAATTTAAATCCTCATTATGGTCTGTGCAGTACGTTGAGTATGAATCAATAATGTTTCTAATCTTTTCTGGGCCATATCTTGATCCCCTTCTATGCGATATTATGCCCCCATCGTATGGAATTCCAGTTATTACTATATCCGGGTTATCACTTTTTTTATTAACATCTGAAAATCTTAAAACGTTTGGATCGTTAAATTCCATATGAAAATTATTATAAAATAAAGAAAAACCTTTTATTGAAATGTGTTTAACAAATTGTATAAGTATTAATAAATATATTTTATTTTTATGATTATAAAAAATGCCGCACAGATAGTAACATTTGATTCAGAAAACAATTTTAAAATTATTAAAAATAAATCGATAATAATTAAAAATGGAATAATCTATGATATAACTGATAAAGAATATCATGATGACGTTATCGACGCATCTAACATGGTTGTAATGCCTGGCTTTATTGATTCACACACGCATCTTGCGTATGCCGGTACAAGGGAAAATGAGCTTTACATGCGAAGCCATGGCCAGAGTTATGTAGACATATTAAAATCCGGGGGTGGTATACATAAAACAATAAATGATACTGAAAATTCAAGTGAGGAGAAAATATTAAAGGAAACACTCAAAAGGGTTAATGAAAGCATATTAAATGGAACAACCTATATTGAGATAAAAAGCGGTTATGGCAAAACATTGAATGGTGAGAGGAAAATAATCAATGCAATAAAAAAGATAAAGGATATCTACAAAAATGTAAAGATAACACTGCTTGCCCACGTTGTTCCTGATAATATAAATGAGTTTGATTATGTTAATGAATTTATTAATAATTACATACCTGAATTTAGGAAAGATGTTGATTTTCTTGATGTTTTCTGTGATGATGGTGCGTTTAATTCCAAATCAAGTGAGATGATATTCGATGCCGGTCTTAAAAACAATTTAAAATTAAAAATGCACTCGGACGAGCTAAAAAATATAGGATGTACATGCTTATGCAAAAAGTTTCATTTTGTATCAATGGATCATTTATTAAATACAATGGATGATCAATTAGATTGTATAAAAAACTCAGGGGCAGTTGCGACTATACTTCCAATAACGGCATTTTCACTTGATTCTGGATATGTTGATGCCAGAAAATTTATAAAAAGTGGTATAAATGTATCAATCGCAAGTGACGCATCACCTGCATCGTATAATTCAAATATGATATTTGCAATATATCTTGCAGTTAGATACTGCAAGCTTTCACTTGAAGATGCAATAAAGGCAGCAACAATAAATGGTGCCAGGGCACTTAATATAGAAAACATAACAGGCTCGATAGAGCCTGGAAAGCAGGCTGATATAATAATATTTGATATAGATGATTACAGAAAACTGCCTTATATGTACATGTCAAGGCTTGTTAAATACTCGTTTATAAAAGGCATAAAAACCGTTGATAACTTTAATATCATTCATTAAGCTCAACATTAAATTTATATTCCATTGCTATATTGTTGTTGTAATAAATAATAAAGGCCAGTGGAAAGCTATTAGCAGTCTTTGATGAAAGCGATATGCTAAGGCACATGTATTCATTTGTTATATTATAAAGAACACCACTTTTGAGATCTGTTGGTGGTGCTGAACCAGAACCACCAGGTGCAGGATTATTACTGCTTATAGTGTAGTATATACTAAGATAGTTCGGCTCATTGAATAAAAAGCATATTTCAACAGCCTTTGAAAAATTATTATTTATCTTTATTATATTATTTGCAGTTGTTGCAGGTGGCTTTCCAGGTCCAGGACCTGGACCTAGTCCTGGCGGACCAGGAGGTGCCGAGCAGTTGAAGAATATAATTAAATCTGTATTCATTTTCTCATTGGCTGAATTTATTCCGGATATGTAGAACTCTTTTTCTGATATGCCTGGACTGTTATAATTCGAACCGGATTCCATATAAACTTTTGGCGAGATTGCATGAATATCGATATGATCTGATGAATTGGATACAACAAAGAAAGCTATAAAAATATTGATATAAATGTTAATATTCTGTACATTTATAAACCTGCTATTATGTCTAATTATATAAATTTTGATAAAAAATCTTTTTAATTTTTTATTGTTTTATTAAATATGTTTTTCTATGGCTATTATTTATAATAATATGGATCATAAAAATATACATGCACCGCATGGAAATAAATTGAATACAAAGGGCTGGTCACAGGAGGCTGCACTAAGGCTTATAATGAACAACCCGGATCCAATGGTTGCAAAGGACCCTGAGAACTTGATAGTTTACGGTGGAAAAGGCAAAGCGGCAAGAAACTGGGAGGCATTTGATAAAATTATAGAGTCTCTAAAAAATCTTGAAAACGATGAGACATTATTAATTCAATCCGGAAAACCTGTTGGAATATTTAAAACAACAAAGGATTCTCCCAGAGTTTTAATAGTAAATGCACAGATCGTGCCACGCTGGGCAACAGATGATATATTCTGGGATCTTGAGGCAAAAGGCCTAACAATGTTTGGTCAGATGACTGCAGGATCCTGGATTTATATAGGAACACAGGGTGTTCTTCAGGGAACCTATGAAACATTAAATGCACTTGCAAGGAAAATATATAAAACAGACGATCTTATTGGTAAATGGTTTTTATCAGCAGGCCTTGGTGAGATGGGCGGTGCCCAGCCACTGGCCGCAAAGATGAACAATTGTACAAGCATAATTGTTGAAATAGATATGGAAAAGATAAATAGAAGAATAAGGGATGGCTATCTTGATACATACA
>JAKAYN010000106.1 GCA_021826785.1 Thermoplasmata archaeon
CTATAATGGACCGAAGGGGATTTGAACCCCTGCCCTCTTCCATGCCAAGGAAGCGATCTACCTCTGATCTATCGGCCCTTATACATGTATTAAACTATAACGTATAAATTTTACCTTTCTTATATTATAATTAACAAATCATTTATATATAATAGTTTATTTATATTTTTTATGGGTATTTTCAAAAAGGAGATAGAAATAACGACATCCAAAGATTTGCAAACTGTTACATCGAGCTTCGAGAACTTTTTAAAGGAGAATGGATGGAAAACTCAGAGTAAAGTCGAGGGGAATAAGGCAATAGTACAGGCCCAAAAGGCAGGCATACTTAGGGACATTGTAGCAGCAGAGCGTGCATTAACATTTACATTAGAGGATGATAACGGAAAATTGAAGGTAAACGTTGGCGTATCAAAATGGCTTATGGATCTTGGCGTTACAGCACTTGAAGTGATCTTTCTTTCAGAGCTGTTTATATTTGTTGATGTACCAGAAATGGTCTGGAACGAGCATGTTGAAAAGGAATTAATGCAGCAGCTTGAGGCTATTGCACAGTGAATTTTAAAAATATTAATTTTATAATGTATTATAAAAAAGTGTTTTTAAAATATTAAAACATTAAAAATATAAATGGTTTATTAAAACCTTAAAATGCTGTTAAAGATCAAAAGAATAGAAAAAATTTAAAAATAAGAATGCAATTACTAATAACAGTGCCGCTATAGCTCAGTAGGTAGAGCACTCGGCTGTTAACCGAGCGGTCGTCGGTTCAAACCCGACTGGCGGCGCTCATTGAAAAAATTTAAAAATAAAGAAGAAATTAGGTAGAAAAGGGGTTGTAGCTCAGCTAGGTAGAGCGCCTGGCTCATAACCAGGTGGTCGTCGGTTCAAACCCGGCCAGCCCCATTTTTGATTTTTTTTATTTTTGAATTTTGAAAGGGAATCTTTATATATGTTAGTATAATACTCATTTCATATGGCTATAACTAATACAGAAAAAAAGCTTGAAAATGCTTATAAATTAAAAAGAGGAGAGGTTACAACATGGGGCGCTGTTGCCGAGGAGATAGCCGCAATGGCACCTGCATGTGATTCAATAGCCTTTGTTGTTTCATCAGCAGCCTTTGCATTAATACTTACGCCTCTTGCATTTATCGTTGCAACACTTACAATGTTTCTTGAGGTTAATACACTTTACCATTTATCAAAGAGGCACGCAAGTGCAGGTGGTTACTATGGTTACATTGCAAATGCCTATGGGCCAGTGCCTGCAGTAACCGCAGGTTTAATGTATCCGATGTACCAGATAGTGAGCACTGCTGCAATACCCGTCTTCGTTGCTGGGGTTTTTCTCCCTGGCGTTGTTAATTATTTCACGGGATATGCGTTGCCTGCATGGATATGGATACCATTTATACTTATTGTAATAATAGTTCCAATTGTAATAGCAATCATAGGAATAAAACCACAGATGAAATACATAAAGTATGCGTCATTCTTTGAATTAATATTTCTTGCGGTGTTATCTGCCATTGAGATAATAAAGGCACCTGATAACACTGTAAATGTCTTTAACCCATTTGCCTGGCCGCAGTTCAGTTCAATGTTTAATGTTCATGGAGGCGTCTTCGCTGGTCTTGGCCTAGGTATGGTCTTTGGACTTACAAGCTTTATAGGCTATGGTGGTTCAGCACCGCTGGGTGAGGAGGTAAATCATCCAAAGGCAATAACCAGGGCATTATCTATTGGATTACTAATGGTAGGTCTGGTTTTAACCGAGGTAGCATATGCACAGATCGTTGGCTGGGGTACCTCTGTACCATTAATAAAGAGCTTCCTTAACCAATCAATACCGGGAGTTATTATCGCAGTTATATACACTGGCGTTATAGGCGGTGTCATGTTCACATTAATAGCATTTAACTCGGCATTCTCTGATGCCGTTGCAATGCAGGCCAATGCTGGCAGGGTATACTTTGCAATGGGACGTGATGGTATACTTCCGGGATTCTTTGGAAAAATAAACAAAAAATACATGACGCCTTCAAATGCACTCTGGTTTGTTGCAATAATGTCATCGTTTCTTGCAATATTTGTAACGATTATAATAGGCGTGGCATCACATGCATCATTATACGATCTAATATTCGATAAGGCAACAAACCCGCTTATTGTAAGCACACTTGAAAATACCTTTGATTTCCTAACGACGATGGCCCTTGTAGGCCTTATAATAACACATATATTACTAAATACAAGTGTAATGACTCTATTTAGGAGATTAAGGGAAAAACACACAGGAATAATCGATCTCTTAATACATGATATATCACACTATGTATTCCCAATAATAGCAACTGCAATATTTGCATTTGTTCTATATGAATCCATTGTGCCTCCGGTGTTTCCAATAACTGAGGCGGTAATAGTAATTGCAGCTTATACCATATTTTCTTTATACTATGCGTTAAGAATGAAATATAAAAGGCCAGACCTCATGGTAAAGGCCGGTAAATCAGTTAATCTAGTGGACGAGGAGCACTGATGGAGCTATTATCTGTTAAAAACATGAGCTGCGGTTATAAAAATAATGATAAATATTTTGAGATATTAAACAATATAAATCTTTATTTAAAAAGAAACGAGATATTGGGCATAATAGGCGAGATAGGCTCAGGGAAGACCACACTTTTAAGAGCTTTAAAAGGTGATCTTTACATAAGTTCAGGCGATATAATTTATAATGGCAAAAGCATATTTTCAAAGGATGTTTATGGTAATTACAGAAAAAATGTAATCTATGCAAGGCAGGACTCAATGAACATATTAAAACCTGGTTACAGCGTTGAGTTCCAGATAAAAAAATTATTTAAGCATGGTGATTACGATCGTGAATATTTAAGGGAGATCTTTGATTATTTAAACATACCACTAAATGTTTTAAATATGCTACCATCAAAGCTGAGCGATGGTACCAGGCACAGGATTTTAATGGCCATGGCACTGATCATAAAACCAGAGATATTGCTTCTTGACGAGCCTTTTACTGGCCTTGATTCAGAATCAATAACAGGTTTATTAAAAATATTAAAAAAACTCAAGAATGAGATTTCAATTATTGTTGTAAGCAGTGATGTAATACCATTGTTCAGGTTATGTGACAGAATATATGCAATGAAAAACGGAATTATACTAGAAGACGGAGCATGGAATGAAATACTTTATAAACCGCACCATCCATATGTCTATGATATTATAAATGCCATACCATCATTTGAAAATAGACATAAAGATTATAAATTTACATACAATAATATTTATGGCAATTGCATTTACATAAAGAATTGTAGATTTGCAAAGGATATATGCAAATCCGAAATTTTATATAAATACGATGATGATCATGGATATAGATGCATAAGATACCCGGAATGGTACAATGATAAAGATAACAAACATTAATAAATATTACATAAAACGCGGCATTATTAAAAAGGATGTTTTCCATGCATTAAAAAATATTAGTATGTCTTTTGATTCTGGAAATATATATTCAATTTTTGGCAGCTCCGGTTCAGGAAAGACAACACTTGCAAATATAATATCAGGCTATGATAAACCGGATTCCGGTTCTGTTTTTTATAAAAATGATATTAAGATAAGGTATATATTTCAGGATCCTTATATATCGCTTAACATAACAAAGGATGTTAAATGGCACATAGAAACAGCTGCAAATCTGAATAATATAGATAAAAACTATGCATGGCAGGCATTTAATTTAACTGGCCTTGATAAAGATAAATATGAATACAGGACCGTTGAAACATTATCAGGTGGTGAAAGACAGCTCCTCGCATTTGCAATGGCGTTTCTGCAAAAACCTGATGTAATGGTTCTTGACGAATCATTTTCCTACCTTGATACATTAAACCTGAGAAGAATGCTTGAGCTATTAAAAAAAACAAAGAATAATATAATTTATATATATTTTGATAATGATATAAATAAATGCCTCTTCGTCTCTGATTTTATATATATTTTGAACAATGGATCCATTATTTATTCAGGATTGCCCGAGGATTTACGGTTCCTGCCACTGTA
>JAKAYN010000107.1:0-1517 GCA_021826785.1 Thermoplasmata archaeon
ATTTAACTGCCTAATGAAATCCCTTAAATTACGCTTTCCATTTACTCTAATTTCAAAGATACCGTATATAATATTTTTATCCTTGTATGGAAGTAATTTTAATGTATGTATTGAAACATCATATTGCTCGGTAATTGCACTCCAACAGTTTTCATGCCGCATTCTAAAGTATACCATGGAAAACTTTTCATCAAAGCTTCCTGCAGCATACTTAATGATCATATATTAAAGTATGTGCTATTGTTATTTAATATTTACTACTATTGTTATTTAATATTTACTACTTTTGTTAACATAAATATTGATTTAAATTGGAAAAAACTTTTTATATTTATACATAATGCAAATAAATACATATTTTAATTAAGGAAAATATTTTTATATAAAATTTTATTGGTATTGCAATATCAAAAATAAAGGACTTTTTATATATTAAAAATAATTATATTTATTATTCACCTTTGAATTTATAGAACTTATTGCAAATTTACAAGCATTCCACCATCATCAAGCAATTCTGAACCGTTTATGTATGTATTATCGTCAGAAACCAAAAAAAGTGCTGGTTTTGCAATGTCAGAAGGATCCCCGAGTCTTCCTAGCGGTATTCTCTTCTCCATATAGCTTCTTTTTTCTTGATTTGATAGATCATCACGATTTATATCTGTGAGTATTGTTCCTGGTTCAAGGGAATTTACCATTATGCCATGCTCGCCAAGCGTTATTGCCAGTGAATGCATTAAACCATTTAATGCGGACTTTGTTGTTGTATAATGGCTCTGATACTTTCCACCAACTATGGCACTTATTGAACTAATAAATAATATCTTTCCCTTTGTTTTATTATTTATCATCATCCTTGCTATTTCCTGGGTAATAAAAAAATGGCTTTCAACATTTACCTTCCAGACTGTTTCAAAAAGTTTTGCATCTATATCAAAGAAATCCCTAAATGGGCATATACCAGCGTTGTTTATTAATACATGAACTGTATTGAATTTATTCCTAATAAAATCCATTAGCCCGGGTATTTTATCTATATCAGATTGGTCTATCTTATATTTATAGCCCTCAACACCCATGTTTTCCATATCATTAACGGTTTTTTCTGCAGCATCCTCACTACTTGAATATGTAATTAGAACGTTTGCACCGCTTTCCGCAAGTGCCATCGCAATGGCGTGGCCGATACCCCTGGAGCCACCGGTTACAACAGCATTTTTACCCTTAAAATTCATGGTAATGGTAATTATCCATTGAAAATATAAATATTGTTCAGGACATGTTCTGATTAAAGATTATATATTTTATATATAAGTATATATATTATATTTATATACATATATTATTTGTACAATATTTATATATTTATAGACTCTCTCTAAATTAGTATGACAGAAAATGAAAACATACTTGATAAAATTGATAAAGCACCAACCGGTAAATTTCATTTAAAGGCAATATTTGTGGCCAGCATGGGTTTCTTCACAGATGCCTATGATCTATTTGCAATATCC
>JAKAYN010000107.1:1527-4078 GCA_021826785.1 Thermoplasmata archaeon
TGTAACAAACCATTTCTTGCAGGGTCTGGTCGGTGCCGCTGTTCTTATTGGTGCTGTCATCGGTGCACTTACATTTGGCAGAATAGGTGATATAAGGGGCAGAAAATATGTTTATGGCATTGAGATGATGATACTTGTTGTCTTTGCCATTGTATCAGCTTTTTCCGTAAACATATATATGCTAATAATTACAAGGCTGCTCCTTGGCATAGGAATAGGCGGCGATTATCCAATAAGCTCTACAATAATGAGCGAGTACTCAAATATAAAAAGCAGGGGAAAGATGGTTCAAACAGTTTTTGCAATGCAGGGCTTTGGGCTTTTACTTGGTGCTGTTATAGGACTTATAGCAATACACACAATGCCTGTTAACTACGCATGGAGGTTCATGCTTGGCTTTGGTGCAATCCCAGCAGCATCAGTTATATACCTAAGAAGGAAGATAAAGGAAACGCCAAGGTACTCACTGCATACAAAGGGCGATGTAAAGGCTGCTGCAGCCGCTGTGGAAGATGTAACAGGCTCAAAGATAGATGTATCCGAATCGGCAACAAAAAGTTTCAAGAAATCCAGTATATTAGGAAAATACATTGCGGTTTTAATAGGTACTGCAGGTAGCTGGTTTCTATTCGATATGGCATTTTATGGTACATCAATAAACAATTCAATAATATTCAATGCCATAGGCTATGGTAGTGTGTCAAATGCAATTCTCTCAGCATCAAACACGGCAATAGGAAACATAATCATAGCAGCTGCATTTGAAATACCTGGATACTGGATAGCATTTGGATTAATAGACCGGGTTGGAAGGAAGTTTCTGCAATGGATGGGCTTTGCAGTCATGGGAATAATATATTTAATATTTGCAATCGCATTTGCACCATTAAAGGCAGACATACCGTTATTCATAGGGCTTTATGGCTTATCATTCTTATTTGCAAACATAGGTCCAAACTCAACAACATTTATACTTCCAACGGAATTATTCCCGACTCAGGTGAGAACGACAGCGCATGGCATATCAGCAGGTGCAGGAAAAACCGGTGCTGCAATATTTACATTTGCATTACCAACAATAGAGGCTGCTTTAGGCCTTAAAGGCGTCTTTGCTTTACTTACAGGGTTTTCATTGATAGCTGTAATTATAACGCTTCTGTTTATAAAAGAGACAAAGCAGAAAAGCCTTGAACAGATTAGCAAGCAGGACTCAGTTGTAATGCATTGAACATATTTTTAAATTTATTTATTTAATTATTTTTCAATTATAAGCTTAAAATATTCATATTGATTATTATTTATATGCTAAGGCTAAAGTACATCTACATAACCGCAGGAATTGTTTTTATTTTTATTTGGGTTATTATGGCAATGTCAATGATCTTGAATCCATGGTTTAGTATTACAAAGAATGCATTAAGCGACCTTGGCGGTGATGTAAATAACAACCATCCTTTTCCTGTACTTCCAGAAATATACAACTTTGGATTAATTATTGAGGGTATTTTAATAGCATTTCTATCATCTCTTTTTATAGATATTTCAAAAAATAAGATTGAGATTGCCGGGCTATCATTTTTTATTATATCTGGTTTATTTCTAGCTCTTATTGGAATATACCATGAGGGCACATATCCACATAACTTTGTATCGATATGGTTTTTTATATTATCGAGCATATCATATATAACTGTTGGCATATCACTTTTAATTCAGAAAATTAACCACGGGATTATAATTACAGCTTTAATACCATTATCATGGATAATATTCATTATAGTGCCATGGCAGTCAGTTGCCGAGGATGAGATCTTTGGCATAATTGTTATAGAGATATTGGTATTCATTTATATATTATCAATAAAAAAGCGTGAAAGAAAATTATATGAAACTATTAAATAAATAATAAATATACATGTTTATGGATAATTTATTAAAAACCGCTCCTTATAATGATTATGCGGTTTATGCAAATAATGTGGTCTTTTCATACGATAATAAAAAGAACGTTGTGGATCATTTAACGTTCAGTGTAAAACGAGGTGAGGTCTTCGGATTGCTTGGTCCAAACGGTGCCGGAAAAACGACGACAATTAAATTGATGACGACCCTTCTAAGGCCTGTATCCGGAGAATTAAAGATACTTGGCATGGATTACAAAGATGGAAATAAATTAAGATCTAGGATTGGCGTTGTTCTTCAGGACGAATCATTTGATTTTACTACTGTTGAAAAGGCCCTTGATGTATACGGTTACATATGGGGTGTTCCCAGAGAGATAAGAAAAAAACGATTGAATGAGCTCATAGAAAGGTTCGATCTTTCCGATTTCAGAAAAAAGAGGATGTGGGATCTTTCTGGCGGCCAGAAGAGAAGGGTTCAGGTTGCAAGGGAATTCATGCACGACATGGATCTATTATTTTTGGACGAGCCAACAACTGGCCTTGATCCAATATCAAGAAGAAAAATACTTGATATGATAAAGGATATGACAAGAAACGGTCTTACCGTTATATTTACAACGCACATACTCGAAGAGGCTGATTACGTT
>JAKAYN010000108.1 GCA_021826785.1 Thermoplasmata archaeon
ATCTTCCATTTATATCACTCCTTCTGCTCTGCTTTTCCAGATTTTACCTCGTTTATCTGTGAGACTATGGATTTGTATGCATCTTCATTCTTACCATAGTCCACAATAGATACAGAGGCGGCTGATGCAATGCCAACCTTGAGGCCAAGATCGGCCTTCTTCTTTACATAAACGTATGGAACTTTTCTCTCCTCGCACAATGTTGGAAGATAGTAAACAACCTCTGCAGGTGATACATCCTCTGCTATAACAACAAGCTTGGATTCACCCCTTTCTATTGATTTTACTACCTCGTTTGTGCCTTTTCTTACCTTGCCTGCCTTGTATGAATTTTCAACTATATCCAGAACTGCCTTTTCAAGCGTTTCGGGAGTCTGAAATTTTACATAAGATTCCATGTTTATTCCTCCTTCATGTTCTTAAAAGGTATTGTATTCAATGATATAAAGATTAGGAATTAAAATGATTTTGGTTATAATTCAAGATCTACCCTGTACATTGGTGGTCTGTAACCACCGTTTATATTGTTCTTTTTGTAAAAGTACTCATAGTAGGCATTTGGAAACTGATATACACTAAGTTTCTTCATTAATGGTATCACCTCATTTTTTTCTATGCTAAGTGCATTCTCCTTGCTGTTTTTATACTCATGGTAAAGCCTTACTATTGCATCATTGAAATTCGTCGTTCCACAAACACCACCAGCAGCCCCAAGCTCAAGCGATGTGAATAAAAGATCATCCTGTCCTTGGAAAACTGAGAAATTATTATCTGACAAAGAAACCATATCAATAAAATTCCTTATATCTGCAGAGCTGTCCTTTACACCTTTTATCGATGAGAATTCTGATTTTAATCTTTTTACTGTTTCAGGCTCTATTTTATTTGTGAACTGCGGTATATTATATATTAAAACATCCATGTCGTCTGACGACATTAATTGATTATAATAATGATAAATGGCCTCCTGATTCAATTTAATATAATATGGTGGCATAATAACGGCCGCCTCTATGCCTATATCATCACAGAATTTTATAAGCTCTTTGGATTCAGATATTGATGATGAGCCGGCACCTGCCATTATAGGCTTTTTTGATTTTTCTCTTATAAATTTCAAAAAATCCTTTCTTTCATTTAGTGTAAAATAAGGAAAAACACCGGTTGAACCCATAGGAAATAAATAATCAACGTTTATATTTTCAAGGTATTTTATAAGAATCTCTGTTGCATTGTAATCTATGTTGCCTTTGTTATCAAGTGGCGTTATCATTGGACATACTATACCTTTATACATGGTTGATTCATTTTATTATTAAATAAATATTTTATGTATATTACATTGCCTTTGGTTTTGCAACCATAATGCTGTTATTTCCGTACTCCTTGAATAATAGAAACGCAGATAGTACCACAGGAATTATCAAAACCATAAATGTCATTGAATAGCCTATGTACCTTTCAATGAAGCCGAAGAATACCGGTATTAACATAAATAAAATGTTGTTAAATGCCATAAAGTATGAGTTTGCAGCACTCCTTTCCTCTGGGCTTGTTCCCCTTGATATTATTATTGTCGATATTGGAAATATTGATCCGTGTGGTATTCCAAGAGCCATCATAATTGCAATGAAGAATACAAAGCTTGGCACAACTGGAAACAGCAATAATGCGGATATTGTTATTAATATCGATATAATAAGAGGCGTTCTTACGTTTTTAAATGGTTTTATGCTCATATAAAGCCTTGTCATGAAAGAAACACCAAAGAAGTATATATATGATGAATACGCCAGTGATCTGCTTATATGAAAATGCGATATTGCAAATATTGTTAAAAACACAGTTATGGCCGCAAAAGGTACATTGTATGTCGTTATTGTGAGTATCCCTGCCTTTAAACCCTTTGATCTTATTGCTGTTTTATGATTTTCATTCTTTATCTCTGGGAAGTTCATAAGCATTGATACAATTAAACCTATGATTGCTATTGGAAGGAAATATATAAAAACGGATCTGTATCCTATAAATTTTAAGAAGTAATCCTCGAGGCTTGGACCGATTATAAGACTTAAGCTTAGGCCAACAGAGTAAACACCCAAAAGGCGCTCCCTTGATCTCTGATCTGCCAAAAGAGATGCGGCATTTATCATGTTTGGCATTATTATACCATATGCAAGCCCGGCAATTGCAGATGCTATCCATACAGATATATCATTTGCATAATAGTACATTATCAATACCATTACAACCGCAAAGTTTGCAGCTATGAACGATGCCCTCCTCTGTTTGGAATTCAATCTTGGGTTTACCATTGATGTTACTATAAATGTAAAAAGATAAACGCTTGCGGATATTACACCAACAAGCAGTGATGAAAAGTATAAAACCTTGTTTGCCAGGAGGGGCAGCGTTGTAACCACCATGTTGTTAACAGACCTCATCGAAAAGGTCATTAGAATTGTGATGAATATGACATATATCATGCTTTTATACTTATTCATGGAAACGATATTACATATTAATATTTAAAATCTTACCAATAAATTATTTATTAATAAATATTGTGGTACTTAATGTAATGATTAAGCTTTTATCTTTTTTATATATCCATTTGCATGGAAAGAATACTTGTTTTAAATGGCCTTGAAAGCTGCGGCTTTAGATTTATAAAATCTTTCCAAGGTAAATATGATATAAAATTTCTTGAACCGTTTGAATTAAAAAGATTTTTACATGAACTCACAATGCTTGATGATGTCTATGATATTATAATAAATAACATGGAGATAGGATTTTTTAATACAAGGAATTATAATTACATGTATGATATAAATGTAAGATTGAATAATTATATCTCTACAAAATTTAAAAAGGCGAAGCTAATATTTATGTCAAGCCAGTTTGTTTATAAATCATCCGATGATATAAAGGATGAGAATTATGCAACAGAGCCTGAAACTGAATATGGAAGAACCAAGCTTGATGCCGAAAATATAATAAAAGGCAGGGATTCTTATGTAATAATAAGGCGTGGCTTTTCCTATGGCAAGTGCACTATGAACCTATACATGGATATAATAAATGCTTTAAGGTCACATATGCCAATAAAGCTAAACAACAACGTTTACATAAATCCGGTTTTAAACAGTGACCTTGCGATTATAACTGAAATGCTAATAAACGAAGATCGTGATATATATAACGTTGCATCTGACGAATATATGACATTATACGATATGGGGAATATCATATGCAATTACCTTAAAGAAACATGTAATTTCATAAAAATTCCATACAGTATTAGTTTAAATTACAGAATTAGCTCCGAAAAGGTAAAGAAAAAGTACGGTTATAAATTCTTTAATATATCAGATGATGATATATTAATTATGCAGAGATGATATTATGATCGTTGTATCAACAATAGGGAAAATGCATGAAAGCATACCAGGCTATAATTACGATGAACTTGTAAGGTACATAAAAACATTCAATATAAATAATGTCCTTGTATCTTACCTAAGCAGGGAGCCTGAAAAATACGATGATTTCATGGAGATATTTTACATAAAGCAGGCTGGATTTAATGTAAAATTTATAGGTGAGGAGGCGTACCATCCTGTAACAATTATAAAAGATCCAGAAAGCCTTGTAAGAAGCAATTTAATTGACATGATAAACACAATGGTTTACTCATATTTAAAGGGATATTGGAAGGACGCAACAACCGTTAACTCTGAATTCACAGACAAAATATTCAATGCAAAGCACAAATTTATAATGAGCGTTGATCCTGACATTGAATTAAAATACTGGGTTCCTGTGCATAAAAAAATAAAGGAAAAAGCAGAAAGGGAGGGGGGAATCCTCCTATCTGACGTTGAAAGCGCCTATTTTTACCGTGGCGTTTAATCAATTACATTTATTTTATCAACAAAGTTGCATCTTATTATTACCTTCGATTTGCTAAGCTTTTTCGGTATGTTTAGATTTTTCACCTGTATAATACCTGAAACGTACCTATCAAATGAATCGTTATCGAGATCCTTTAATGTGAGATTATCTATGTTT
>JAKAYN010000109.1 GCA_021826785.1 Thermoplasmata archaeon
AGCGCATCTGCATATTTAACATCTATTTCATGCTGTCCCGGTGCAACCTCATGGTGCGATGCCTCCGGGAAATAATCGATATCCTCAAGCCTTTTTACTATTTCCTCCTTTAAAAGTATTGATGAGTCCGTATTTTTATCGAAATACACGCCAAGATCTGATGGAATTATCGTTGGCCTGTTACTTTCATCCCTTTTAAAGATGAAATACTCTATTTCAGGGCCTATATAAAAATGTTTATTTTCCTTTTTTAATTTATCGATCTGTTTTTCAAGAACATATCTTGGATCACCATCGAATCTTGTTCCATCAGGATTGAATATCTTTGATATAAACCTTGCAGTCTTTCCAAGGGAATTCTGTGATATTACAGTATATGTTGAAAGATCTGGCATTGCCTTCATGTCTGAATTTTCTATTGGCTTAAATCCAGGTATGGAACTCCCATCAAAGGTTACACCATCATATAGAACGTCCTCAAACCTATTTTTTGGCACGGTCAGAGACTTTAAATTTCCTATAATGTCCGTGAACTGGATCTGCAAAAAGTCAATTTTATCCGCCTTTAATCGCTCAAGGTAAAAACCCTCGTCTTCCTGCATATCAACGTATACATAGATCGGATATATATTTTTATGTAAAATTTATAAATTTTTGCCTTAGAACTTAAATATAAACATATCATAATGAAAAGATCTTTACATTTAAAATCAGAATTAACATTTATTAATAAATATTAATAAAAATATATTTTTAATTATTAAGTTTCATTAAAGAATAAAAGATAAAAATTAATAAAATAATAATGAATTCATAATGATATGAATCCAAGAGAGATAAGAAGAATGATGGCCCAGATGGGAATAAAATCAACAGAAATGAGCGATGTAAAGCAGGTTATATTCAAGGGCAAGGACAAGGACTATATAATAGATAATGCGTCTGTTACCATGATTGAGGCCCAGGGTCAGAAAACCTTTCAGGTACTCGGCAATCTCAGAGAGGTTAAAAAGGAATCAGAGCCATACAATGAGGATGATATAAAGCTTGTTATGGAACAGGCCGGTGTTACAAGGGAAAAGGCCATAGAGGCATTAAAGGCAGCAAACGGAGAACCTGCACAGGCAATATTGAATTTAACCTCATGATCGATTACAAAAAGATACTAAATGATTATATTCCTGATAATGATGAAAATCTTCGTTTAAAGGATATAGAGGATAATATAATTAAAGAATTAAAAGACATAATATTATCAAAAAGTATAGATGCAGAGCCCGTATCTGTTGGTTCATATTCAAAGGGTACAAACCTTAAGAATAGCGATCTTGATATATTCATAGTATTCTCAAAGAAATATTCAAAGAAGGATATGGAATCCATTGGGCTTTCCCTAGGGCATTCTGTGCTTAGAAATGGCGTTGAAAAATATGCAGAGCACCCTTACGTTTCAGGATACGTTGACAACACAAAAATAGATATTGTTCCGGCATACCGTATAGAAAATGGCCAGAGAATAGTAAGCACCGTTGATAGAACACCGCTGCATACAAAGTACGTTATAGAAAATACTAATGATGTTTTAAGAAACGATATAAGATTATTAAAAATATTTATGAAGGCAAACAATGTTTACGGCTCAGAGGCTGCAAAATCGGGCTTCTCCGGATATCTATGCGAGCTACTGGTCATAAATTTTAAATCCTTTGAAAATGTAATAAAATATTTTTCAAAGCTAAAGGGCAGGCTTTTAATTCCTGAAAGCTCCGGCAAAAGGTTCAATGAACCCGTTGTTATAATAGATCCGGTTGATCCAACAAGAAATGCGGGCGCTGCCGTAAGCCTGGAGAATTTGTCCAGAATGAAGATTGCATCAAGGCTCTTTTTGTTATATAAGGATGAATCATTCTTTTATCCAAAAGATGAAAATCCAAGGTATCATAACAGAGGCACATGCATATATATAATAACGTTGAAAAGACCTGACATTATCGATGATATTATATATCCACAGGTCTTTAAATTTGAGAGACAGATATTCAACATTGCCGATCGTTATGGTTTCATGCCAGTTTCATCAGAGGTAAGCGTTGATAAAAATATAGAAATACTTATAGAAATGCAGCGCGACAGGCTCCCGGATGTATCAAAACATGCAGGCCCGCCAGTTGATAACGATGAGGCAATAAACTTTATAAATGTATGGAAGGAAAAAGCAGTTCGTGGGCCATATATAGAAAATGACAGGCTTTATGTTGATTCAGAGACAGTAATAAAAACATTTAATGATGCCTTAAACAATGAATTAAAAAGAATAGATATAGGAAAAAATTTAAATCCATTGAAAAACAACATAAAAATAATAAAATATAAGGATGAAAAATTTAAAGTGGCAGAAAAATTCTTCTCAAAGGATTTATTCCATTAAATTATCATTCTAACATCAACGGCGTACGCACCTGTTTCATTTACCATTAATGGATTTATATCTAGCTGTTCTATGTTTAGATCAACAATCATTCTTGAAACGTTTGAAATGGCCCTTATTATGCTGTTTTTATCGTAGTTTCTCTTCCTTGCAGTTATAATTTTTGATATGTTGCTTTCATTTAAAATGTGCTCTGCCTCTTCCTCGGAAACTGGAGAAAGCCCGTAGGCAAGCTTTTTCAGCACCTCAACGTATATACCGCCAATGCCTGCAACAACTGTATGGCCAAATACAGGGTCCTTTATACCACCTATGAAAATCTCAGCACCGGTTAGCTGTTCCTGTATCAGGACCCTTTTATAATTAAGCTTATTAAAAACGTCTTTAACCATGTCTTTTTCAACATTTAAATAAACGCCGTTCATCTCTGTTTTATGCAATGGTTCGTCCCCGGATATTTTCATAACCACCGGATATCCTATACTGTCTGCAACCTTCTGTGCCGTCTCAGGATCCTCTGCTATTCCGTACCTTGGTGTTTTTATGCCGTATAAATTCATGATCTTTAAAGCCTCAAAATCTTTTATGTATGATTTACCGTTAACTATGTTCCAGGCCTCCAATACTGGCTGCGGTATTCTTATCTTTTTAACAGGCTCTATTCTATCCGTCATGTACTTTATAGCCTTAATGGCGTCCTCAGGGAATTTAAATGCAGGTATGTATGCAGATTCAAGAATTCTTGCTGCAGCATCCTCGTCAAGGCCCATGGTAACACCAACCAGGCTTTTCCCACGGTATTTTATCATCGCCCTTGCAACGTCCGTGCAGCTCACCATGGGCAGTGACTGAACTATAACAAGCTTTGTGCAGTCAAGGTCCTTTGTGATTTCAAGAGAGCTCTTATATCTGCTCGAATCTGCATCTCCAGAAAGATCCAGTGGATTTCTTGCAACACTCTGCTCGGGCAGAACAGTTTTTAATTCACTTTTGATTCTGTCGGGTATATCTATCTCATTTAAATTATAATATTCTATGGCATCACTTGTTAATACCCCATGACCACCGGAATTCGTTATTACAAGTATATCCTTGGAAACGATCTCGCTTGATGATACAAGCTTTGCTATGTTTAGCATGTCCTCAAGTGATTCAACAAAGATTCCACCACAGGCCCTTACCGCGGCCTTAAAGATATCAACGGAACCGGCAACGCTACCGGTATGTGTTTTTATTGCGGCTGTTCCTGATTTTCCAGTTCCACCCTTTAAAAATATCAAAGGTTTTTTCTTTGTAACCTCTGGAACGATGTTCAGGAACCGATCGCCGTCTGAAACACCCTCGAGATATGAAAAAATGGCCTTTGTTTCAACGTCGTTCGCAAGGAATTCGAATACATCAGATTCTTTTATGTCCGTTTGATTTCCAAGGCTAACGAAATAACTTATGCCTGTTCTTGTCCTCTGTGCCCAGTTCAGCATGTAAACACCAAGACCACCACTCTGCGCAACCAGCGCTGATCCGCCTTTTATGTTATCAGAAAATGCAAAGGTTCCATTAAATGATGGCGTTATTATGCCAATTGTGTTTGGCCCAAGAAATCTTATACCAGCCTTGGATGCCATATTTTT
>JAKAYN010000110.1 GCA_021826785.1 Thermoplasmata archaeon
GAACAATTCGCAAGGCGTCATTATCTTCTGTATTGAAACAGGAGATGGTATTGATGCAATAAATCCAACAGTACCATTATTTACAAGAACAAAGCTTAATTCAACATAATCTCCAGGTGCAAAGTTTGTTACATTTACCGTATAATTTATGTTTTTACTGTATGTATGATAATAAGAATCGCCAAGCATTAGATTATAGTTGCCCGCAGCATTATAAATCGATGATCCATCATATATTGTATAGGCTACACCATTTGGGCCCATAACAGTAACAGGCGTATTTGTTGCGTTGCTTCCTATTAATTTTCCATTGAACTCCCATGATAGGTGCCCTGCCGTATTGTTTCCAACAATACCTGTTGAGCCCGAGAAAGCTGAGAAGGCAAATGTGCCTCCCATCGCAATCAGTATCGGCACAACAAGCAGTACCGCTATTTTTTTATTCAGATTCCCACCAATTAATATATAATAAACAATAAAATATAATTGAATGAAATTATTGTATGAACAGATAATTATTATAACGGCTCAGAATTTATTATTAGAATTAAATGTTCTTTTTTATAAATTCTGATTTACAGGTACTGCAGCAGAAATAATAAATGTTATTTTTATGCTCATACGTATGATAATCACCACCGATCTTAGAACCGCAGTAATCGCAGTATACTGTTATATCAGGAATGGCATTTAACCTGTGCCTTGAATCTGCCATATCTATATAATCGTAATTTATTTTCTCAAGATTTTTTAAAACAACAATGTACTTTCCATTTAAAAGCTTGTAATACTCTATTATATTTCCAGGATCAATGTTTTCAATGGAACTAGTTTTTACTATATAATAAAGGTCATTGCCAGATTTTAAATCAACTGTATACCTTTCTATGTACTCTGAGTTTAGCTTTTTTAATATGTTCGATGCAGTGTTTCTTGATATTTTAAGCATTTTTGATATGTCAGAAAGTGAGATCCTTGAATTAGCTATTAAAAGCCTGAGAACCTTTGATTCGTTTCTTGAAAGATTCCTTGCCATGTTTTATAATGATATTATTCAATTTAATCCTTTTTTATATATTTTAATAAATATTATTAATGCGCCAATAATGTAAAATACCGATGATATCTGGAATAAATGGCTGTATGAAACGAAATCCTGGTTTCTGAAAATATATAATATAGATCCGTAAAGTAACGGTGAAAATGCGGATGCAAGGCCTGTTGACAGGAAAAAAACGGACATGAACTGGCCATGCTTTCCTTCCGGAACGATGTAGCTTAGATATGAATTTGAAATAGAATAATAATTACCAAAGGCTATGCCTATAAGAGAGCCAAGAATTACAAAGAACAGAAAATTTCTCGTTAATGATAAAAAAAATATTGAGGCACCACCAAGAACAGGGAAAAAATTAATAAATTAAGCTTGTTAATTTTATCAGATACTATGCCTATAAAAATAGAAGCTATTGCGGAAACAATTAGTATTATTAAACCGGCAATGGCAACGAATATTGCAGCATTTTTTATACCAAGTGAAAATTTTATGTAATAATACTCAAAAAATGTTAAACCAGAGCTGCCGCTTATGATTAAAAAATTTGAGATGAAAAACCATTTGAATTCTTTGTAAAATCTAAACTTTACATCACTTTTTTCAAGATTAAAATCATCATTTCTTATTGTTACAACGGTTGATGTTGTTGAAAATAAAACCGCTATTATTATAATGAAAACTGCAAGCCTCAACATACCATAGTTTATTAAAAAGCCAGAGATGCCAAAGCCCATGGCCGTTCCTATTAATGTAAAAAATCCATTTATGCCGGATGACTTTCCCCTCTGATTCTCAGGTATGATATCCCTTATTAATGGCTGGTATGCACCGTATGCTATTTTTGACCCTATCTCAATGGCAATGTACAGTGCAATTACCATATAAATGTAAAAATAGTCAAAGAGCATTAAAATCAAAGATGATAAGGATAATAATGAACCTATTATTATAAATGGCGTTCTTTTACCAATCGGCGTCATTGTTTTATCGCTGAAAAAGCCTGATAAATAATTGAACGAAATTCCTATGATTATGCCAGAAAAACCAACAATGCCCAGTGTTATTCCCTGCAATGATTTTGCTATGTACAATGATATAATATATGGAAGTATCAACGACTCGAATGAGATCCATAGATAGTTATTTCCAAGGTATATTGAATTCATGCCGAATATATATGTTGCACTCTTTTTAAGCACCATTTTTAATCCAATTTATTATTAATAATTTTGTGCTTTAATATTGTCATGAACAAAAAACCTGTAAATAGCATAATTCCGGCAGCAAAGAAAACATATGAAAAATCAGAATATGAAACAATGCTTAATATTGTTCCATAGATCAATGGGGATGCAGATGATGCACCGCCTGTTGATATATTATAATATGCCATAAACTTGCCGCTCTCACTTTGTGGGGACATATCGCTTGCAAGCGCCTTTGATACACTTATAAAAATTCCGTATGATGCGCCTATCACAGAACCAAATATAAGAAAAAAGAAAAAGCTTTGAAATTCTGGTATAAGGAGCATTGAAACCGAGCCAAAAACTGATGAAAATACCAATATATTTATCCTGTTGGTTTTATCTGACATATAACCAAGAATAACTGCGGTTATTGATGAAAAAATCAAAACAAAGATGCCCGCAATGGAAACATAATATGAAGGATTTGAAAAATGCAGTGCATATTTAAAAAAATACAATTCAAAGAATGACAATCCTGAGACACCAGATAATACAAAGAACGTTCCAATTACAAGGTATTTATATTCATTTAATCCATTTTTCAGATTAAACATATCGCTGATGTATTTAAATATATATATTTTATTTTTTATATAAGTATCATCATTTTTTATTGTAAATGATGTTATTAAACCTGTAAATATCAATACGGCAGCCATTGAAATTATGGCGTAATTGTACATATCATATGATATAAAAAAGCCTGTTATTCCATAGCCCATGGCAGATCCAATCAGTATAAAAATACCATTTATTCCTGAGGCAAGGCCCCTCTGATTCTTTTCAAGAAGATCGACAAAAAGCGGCTGGTATGCACCGACAGAAACATTTGATGATACTTCTATAAATATAAAGCCTAAGAGTATTAATACAAAGCTTACAGCGGTAAATCTATTTATTATTAAAATAATCGATGATGCTATAACACCAATCATAATATATGGCGATCTTTTGCCCCAGAGTATGCTTCGCCTGTCGCTTATGCTTCCTATGATTAATGCTGTCAAAATACCGCATACAGTTCCGGCAAATGCAATTATTCCGAGGAATAAGCTGTCATCTCGATATTTTAATAATTCAATTGGCAGTATGTAAGATTCAAATGAGATCCAGAGATAGTTATTTCCAAGATGAACTGTATTCATGCCTATTAGATATACCAAGCCTTTTTTATTAGCCATTTAATAAACAAATATAATATTCATGTTAATACAATTTTGCAATTAGTGATATTCAACAAAAACAGGTTTATCCATGTTTGATATTTTTGGAACCCGATTTATAAAGAACACAGGTATAAAGAATGTGAACTGCAGAAATGCCCAGAATGCCGTTATATAATTAAATATGCCACCGCGCATGATAAGAAAAATGCCTGATAAAAATAATAAAAACATGAACATGAACTGTGGCCAGAATCTCCTCCAGGGTAAAACACCACCTGTCCTTGCGGTTGTAAACGGTCTTTTTTTATGCATTATGGTGCTTAATGTTACCTCTATGCTCAGTGGAAACATGATTATATTCGCTGACATATTCAGGAATATGTATTTCTTTGGCGCCCTTTTATGAAGCTGTAAAACAGAAAATGCTATTATTGAAAATAATGAGTATGGCATCCATATTAGTATATAAAAAAGATAATTCATGGAAATTACGTAGATACCAATTAATGAAAGTACTGGCGCAATAAGAAAGATTAAATAGAACCATCCAAATAGATACCATATGGATGTTGCGAACAGATCGG
>JAKAYN010000111.1 GCA_021826785.1 Thermoplasmata archaeon
ATATCTATACTTGTTGATAATATAAAACCAGAAAAATTAGTAGAGTTTGAAAAAAGGCTTGCAGAGCATAGCAAATCAAGGGTAGAACTCAGGGATCTTGAAAAATTGTATAATAAAATAGACATGGATGACCTCGAAAGACGGTATAATAACATTGGCCTATTAAGGTATTTAAATAAGCTTGGAATCAAGGCAGATTACGCAATAGTTACATCACCTGATTATATGTCATTTGTCAACGATTTTATAAAAAATTGCAATATAGATGATATAAAGGACTACTTCAAATGGCACGCTTTGAATGCTTATGCACCATATTTATCGAAAGCCTTTGTTGAGGAGAATTTTAACTTCTTTGGAAGGATACTAACAGGCAAGGAAAAAATGGAGGAACGCTGGGAGCTTGCCATTAAGGTAATAGATTCCTCAATAGGTGAGGCACTTGGCAGTCTCTATGTAAATGAGAAATTTAAACCAGAGGCCAGGAGAAGGGCCGAGATTCTTGTTAATGATGTTCTATCCGCATTTAAATCCAGGCTTGAAAGCATTACATGGATGAGTGAAACAACAAAGAAAAGAGCACTGGAAAAGCTTGGCATGTTTAAAACAAAGATTGGCCATCCGGAAGAATTCAGGGATTACTCATCAATTGATATAAAAAGGGATGACTATCCAGGAAACGTTTTAAGATCCATGGTCTTTGAATTAAAAAGACAGATAAATAGAATAGGAAAACCTGTGGACAGAAACGAATGGGAGATGACACCACCGACGGTCAATGCCTATTATAATCCTGTAAACAATGAGATTGTGTTTCCTGCAGGTATATTACAGCCGCCATTCTTTGATCCAAACATGGACGATGCTGTTAACTATGGTGCCATAGGAACTGTAATAGCACATGAAATAACCCATGGTTATGATGATCAGGGCAGTAATTTCGATGGCAGTGGAAACATGGTTCAATGGTGGACTGATGACGATAGAAAGAGATTCAATGAATTGGCCTCAAAGATAAAAAATTTATACGATGGTTTAGAAATTATACCTGGTGTTAAATTAAATGGATCACTTACACTAGGTGAAAACATAGCAGACATCGGTGGAGTACTAATAGCATACGATGCATTGAAACATAGAGTTAATTTAAATGAAAAAATTGATGGTATTACAAATGAGCAGAGGTTCTTTATATCCTATGCGCAGATCTGGCGCGAAAAGGTTCGTGACGATGAGGTAAAAAGGCTTGCAACAATAGATCCCCATTCACCAGGAAAGTTCAGGGGCCAGGTACCGGTTTATAACCACCCAAGCTTTGAAAGGGCCTTTAATCTAAAGCAAAACCATGAAAAGATCATAATATGGTAATTAAATAATTATAATTATATTTTAATGTTATGCTAATTATATTTTTGATAATACCAATTCTATATTATAGGCACCAGCAGAATAATGGTAATTGTTGAGCAAAATAAAAAAGGAAACTAAGTATATTATTAAGGAAAATTATCATAGGATACAAATTAAGAGATATAAGGAATATTTTTATTCTTAATAGTATTTGAAATATTATATATAATACGTTAAACAATAGTAATTATGATGCATCAATTCTATAAATTATAGCTGTAATATTGTAATGGCAAATAAAATAACTTGAATCTTAGTAGGAAAATAATGTATATTATGACTATTTTTGGAAGTTCTATATTTTAAGAGTAAAATTGGTAGTTATAAACAACCATGACATTTAAATTTTTATCAATAGTTCTGCACCTTTCAATGATGTTTTTTGCATTTAATAAATTCTCTGACAGCAAAACAGCGAGACCGTATGTTTTATCCTCGACATTTATTATTGATATATCATCTATCATGCTTTTTAAATCATTAAACTTTGATGAAAATATTACAAAAATTGATATGTCTGTCATTGAAAGGTCTATTATCGGCACAATGCTTATTAAATGCTTTCTTTTTAAATAATCTATTCTTCTGCTTACAAGCTTATAGCTTAGGTTTAAATCCTTAGCTATGTCAGATGCAGGTTTTCTTGGATCCTTTTTTAACTCCTCAACTATTAATCTATCATAATCCATTATATTTATATTATTATTTATTTCCGGTATGTATTCCATTGCAAGCCTTTCTGAATTGTTTTTCAGCATCATTATGTTTTTCATTATATCTTCCTTTGTGCCATATAGACCATATATTGTTGTCTCCTCAAGGCATGATATCTCTGTAAAGATGTTTTTTAAATCATGCTTATTTTTAACAGCAACAAAGGCCTTGCTTAACCTTTCAAATGCTGGATCCATATGAAGCACAAATTTTTTTATTATTCCAGATGAAACCATTTTATCAAATCGGTATTTTAAAACCTGTGGTGATATATTTAATTCCTTTGATATCTCTCTCTGGGATGCGCGGCCATCCCTTAAATAATAGTAAAGTATCCTTTTATCTATCTCATCCATAGAAAGAAAATGGAATTTCATTAAAAAACTTATCCACCGCTCACAGGTGGAAATACGGCTATCTCATCACCGTCGTTTATTTTACAGTTATTCACATATTTTTTATTCACAGCAAATAAAAGCTCAATATCTCTAAGCTCATCATGTCTTTTATATATGATATCTTTAAGCCCTGATAAACTTCCAGTATAATCAATGGTTTCTTTATCTGTTTTTGCCCTATCTCTTGCAGAGGCAAAGTAAATAATGGTTATCATAAATCACCTCCAGTAAGGTATTCTATTCTTAACTGCTTTAATGTATAATTCCCTTAAATAATCCTCATCAAAACTTTTTATATTAAAGTAATCATTATTCCTTAAAAGGCACGTTTTAAATTTACCATCTGCAGTTAACCTTAACCTTGTGCAGTGCATGCAGAAATCTTTATTATGCATTGGCATAACGACCTCAACTTTTACGATGCCATTTTTCCACGGTATTGAGTACACAGGCCTGTTATGCAATGTATTTCTTTTATATTCTATTGACATTTTTCTTAAATCATCATTTATCTTGCTTAGATCAACATGGTATTTTTTATATTCAATGGAATTCTCAGCCTCCCTAGGTGCCTCATACTCTATTAACTGAAGAATGGCATCGTTCTCAAGGCAGAAGTCCATCATTTCATTAATTTTATCGTCATTTATTCCCTTTAAAACAACAAAGTTTATCTTTACAGGTTCGAGCCCTGCCAAATGGGCTGACTTTATTCCATCAATTACATCAGGTCTAAAATCCCTTGAATTGCCAGTTATTTTAAGATAATCATTATCATTTAATGCATGCATTGATATGTTAACCCTTTTAAGGCCAGCTTCCTTTAAACTGAATGCAAGTTTATTTAGCATAACGCCATTCGTCGTCATTGATATATCATCGATATACTTTTTTATTCTTTTTATTATTTCTATTATATCGTGCCTTAGAAGTGGCTCGCCACCAGTTATCTTTATTCTTGAAACACCAAAGGATGATGCAACCTTTACAACTTTTTCTATTTCATCAGGGCTCATGTAGCTTAAATTTCTGTCTGTCCCCTCCATGTGGCAGAACATGCAGTGATAATTGCATATTGCATTTACCTGTATTCTAAGGCTGTTTACCGGCCTTTTAAAATCATCATATACATATAAAAATTCATTTATCATATGTATATAAATTTCAAAAATCAGTATAAATGATTTGTTATTTTAAAAACTAAAAAATTTATATTCATTATCAATTAATAATTTAAAAGGTACATTATGATTAATAAAGACTTTGATTACATTAATAAATTAATATTAAAAAACGATAACAAATTTGGTTTTTTCATTGTTATAATAGTCTCTGCCAGCATATTTCTTGATGTATGGGACCTGACATCATTATCCTTTGTTTTAACATTTTTTAAGTCATATTTTTCAGCGGCTGGTGGTTTATTAATAGGGATATCCGTTGCTGCCGCAAACATAGGTGCAATACCAGGCGCATTTATCAGCCCATACATCACAGAAGCCATCGGCAGGAAAAAAATGTTATT
>JAKAYN010000112.1:0-438 GCA_021826785.1 Thermoplasmata archaeon
AAAGCAGATCAAAGATTTTCGCCATTTTGTATACATCGCTCATTATAATAATATTTTTAATCTATTCAATTTTAAAATTCTCAGATTACAATGGATCTTTAATATCAGTTTTTAATTACAGTATAGTTTCATATTCTGTTTCAGGGCTTTCATTTTACATAAGCCTATCTTTTGGTTTAACAGGCTTCACAGATGCATTAATAATAATGTCAATGCTTGTAACACTCTTTGCATTAATGATCTCAGATATAAATAACGAAGCATTTCATGGATTAATCATGCTTACCGGTTTCGGCCTCTCGGGATTCTTTGCATCGCTCAATTTTTTATTTTTTTATGTGTTCTGGGAGATCGTTATAGTTCCAATGTTCATAATTATAGCAAGATACGGAGGAGACAATAAAAGAAAGATATCATTGAAATTCTTTATATACACGC
>JAKAYN010000112.1:448-4039 GCA_021826785.1 Thermoplasmata archaeon
TATTTCTGCTTTTGAGCATATTCACATTATCTGGCTATTATTTTATAGATACACATGTTCTCACATTTCAGATAAGCACATTGATGAATGCAAATTTTCAAAGTGGAATACCAAAAATAGGATACTATTTTATAATCTTTGGTTTCCTTGCCGCATTTCTTATAAAATTGCCTGCATTTCCGCTGCATGAATGGCTGCCAAATGCACATTACACCGCACCATTCCCTGCTAGCATAATGCTGTCTGGTGGCCTGCTCTCGATGGGTGGCTACGGCCTTTTAGGCATATTATACCCTGTTTCAGCCCTTTTCCCGGATATGTTAACATATGTTCTTACAGGTCTTGGCCTTCTAGGCATAGTCTATTTTTCCTTGACATCAATGTTTCAGACAAACCTTAAAAGAATGATAGCATATTCAAGTGCCGCAGAGATGTCTTTTGTTCTTGTATCCTTTGGATCATCAATATTATCCAATGGCTATCCAAGAGTTCTTGATTTATCTGGTGGCATGTATCAGACAGTTGCGCATAGCTTTGTAATATCCTTGGCCTTTACATCACTTTATTATATATACAAGAGAACGCATACAATGCAGATATACGGCCTTGGTGGCATTCAAAGATATACTCCTGTGGCATCATCATTTTTCCTTGTTTCAATGATGGCATCTTTTGGTGTTCCAGCTCTGGCAGGTTTTATAGGTGAGTTTTCCATAATAATGGGATCATATCAATCAATAGGCCTTCTATCATTAATTATTGTTTTTGGGCTTATGATAGCAACAGGCTATTTTCTATGGGCAGCCCAGAGATCGCTTTTTGGGCCTTACAACGAGAGCCTTGGAAAACTTATCGATTTAAACAGGTATGAAATGATAATTTTGCTTTTCATGCTTTTTATATCAATATTCTTTGGTATTTATCCAGAACCGATCTTTGGAATGTTACATATCTATGCTTTAAATATTTAGGTGGTAATCATGAATGTAAACGTTATAATAGATATAATAAAGGGCTTAATGCTCCAAGGTGATGTTGAGAGAGCATACAGTATGATACAAACTGGAAAAAGCATGGCAGAAAAAAATAGAAATACATCACAGATAAAACTTTTTAAATGCATGGATCTTATAATAAAAGGTGAGATCGATGAGAAAGATTTCATTAACAACATAAAAAAAATAAATTTAAGATCGATAAAATACATAGAAAATCGTGATGAGTACATTAATTCAATTATAAATATATTTTTATATGCAATAAGCAGGTATAATATAAGATACCCAGAGTACAGTAATAAGAGGATAGATCCATGATTATAGAAGGTCGCTATTAAAATTGGATGTAAACCTTGTTATTACAGCAAAATCCCTGAATTTTTTTGATATCTCAAACATGCACTCATCAAGCTCATCAATGTTTTCATAGTAAAATAATATTACAGAAATATCGCCAATATTTCTAAGAAGCAGATATCTCTGCGATGCCATTGGCATGGAATTTAATATATTCTGTAAATTTTTATTGTCATCTAGCTTTAAGGACACAACAAAGATGTTTTGCAAAAAGCCCTTGGAAAGCATTTTTTGATCTATAATAGGAGTTAAATAAAAATATCCGTTCTGAAGCATATAGTTTGTCCACCGGTTTATTGTTTTCAATGATTTTTTAAATTTTTCTGAAATATTTTTTAAATTTATATCATATATATTTTTATAAGCAAAATAATTGTAAAGTTCGTTAAGATTTTCAGGCATTTTAAAGTTATAATCAAAGGATGTTGCCTTTATTATGTTAAATTTTCCGTTTAGCATGTCATTTATAATTCTTATATTTTTGTCAAGAAGTTTAAATGGCGAATTTATGATTTCGAGGATCACAAGCCAGCTGGCATTCATTGAAAAAATGCCTGAGGACTCGTAAACATGACCAAGGTGCATTGATTCTATAAAATATATGCCTGACAATCTATTAAATACCTCTGAGATTTTTATACTATCACCAGGGATTAAAAGCAGTTGCCTAGATGCAATTGCATCTGATGGCATCATAACGAGCTTTTTTATATAGCCCGTATCAATAAGATTGTGCCATGCCTTGTAAACGGATGCTGGATTTATATAATTATGCTTTGATATATTATACGGCGTTGGCCTCGATGAAAATGTATTAAATCTTTCATTGGGCCAGATCCATGACCTGAAAATTGACCTTGTAACCTCATCCATAATATATATTCATTATTATATATAAAAGATTTTTGCATAATTATTATAATTAGAATAATGAAATATTTATATAGAAATTAAAATTAATGTTTTAAAAAGGCGTTTTGCATGGACGAGAAGAAAAAGGAAAAAGAATTTTTAAAAAAGCTTAGGAAGAATGAAATTAAAAATGACGATATAGGAGAGGATGCTGCAGCCGCAGAGGAGGATGCCCTCGAGGGTGGACAGTTTGAGCATGGAGAGTAATCATTACAGCATTGAAGGCAATAGAAGTATAGAAATAATAAGAAGATTCAACTGGCCTTGTGATTCTTCAACGTCATATTCTGAGAGGCCAACACCCTATGGTATATGCAGGGATCTTAACATATCACCATCAAGCGTATACTACTCTTGGAATAAGATCTTTGGCAAAAATGGCATGGTAAATACTGTAAGAATTAATATAAGATCATCATTGCTTGGCTTCTATAGATACATTGTCATGACATCGTATGAAAACTATAACGAAATCAAAAAATTAATGGATCTTTATTTTATTGAATCTATATATTATGGCAGAACTGAGGTAAGCTCAGGCATAGAGGTTCCTGATAAAATAGCGACAATAATTATAATAGCAAAATCTTATGAGATGGCCATAGAGGAGATGAAGATAATAAAGGCATTAATAGACCCGATTTACATTTATATAAATAATGTCCCACTAGATATAAAGAATGCAAAGGTCAGTGATTTGCATAGAAAAATATTGAGTTATATATCATACAAAGAACCATTCAATATTACGGCAAAGGGCATTGCCGATGCAATAAAGATAAATCCGGCAACAGCGAAAAAAGCCCTTGACTACTTTGTTAAAAACAATTATTTTTATCTATCGGTCTTTTTTAACATAAGAATTGTTAAATTCAATATCATTGCTTTAACGGTATTCTGCCCTGATGGGAACGTTGATGAAAAGATAAAAATGATAAATAATATAGATTTTCTCAAACAAAGATACATGGTTTACAGGAAGTTTTACAATGGTTTCTCAGAGAAGTTTTTTGCTGAAACAAAATCCGAAATGGATAATATAATTAATATAGCCTCTAAAAATCTTGATAATTTTATGATATTAACAGATTTCAATGCCTATTTCAACCGGGACTTAAAATGGAATTTATAACGCCTTTTGTCAGGTATTGCTATAAAAATTATCATAATTGATATTATTACTGCAAGCGTCAATTTGCTGTATATTATCGGATAGCCTGCATATGGTATTTTGAATATAACAATACCGGCAATATCCTTTAATGGCACTGGCATTGGATCCTCTGATGGATTTGCGACACCCTTGGTTCTTACATATTCATGG
>JAKAYN010000113.1 GCA_021826785.1 Thermoplasmata archaeon
ATATGTGTATAAGAATCCTGCTGTTAAAACTGGATCGGTTCTTATTATCCTCCATGAAAGGCCACGGTCATCACCTGATAGATTAAACATTGAGTTTATCTGCTCCTTTTTTACTGAATATACATATTTAACAGTCTGAACCGCCTGATCAGGCTTTAAGTCCCTTTTTATGCCTGCTTCCATGGCAAGCAGTGAATTTACACCCTCAGCAAGCACTATTGATTTTGCAGAAACCTCGCCACGATCGGTCACAACGCCAATTGCCTTTCCATCCTTCCATTTTATATCGGTTACTGTTGTTTTTGGTATTACAACGGCACCAGATTTTTCTGAAATCGATGATAACCATTTATCAAACTTCAATCTTCCTGTAGTTGCAAGGTTTTCAGGATAAAACTCAAGGCTTATTGGTTTTTCACTGCTGTATAAAGATAGTTTCATTCTTTCAACGTTTCTTTCTACAGGTACGTCATCCCCGAATATTGATGCCACGAAGTCCTTTCTTATCATTGCACCGGATACATTCTTTGAGCCTGGTTCAGGTCCGCGTTCAAGAACCAGGGTTTTTTTACCAAGACTGGCAAGTCTCATTGCAGCAGCCGATCCTGCAGGACCGGCACCAACAACAACAGCATCATAATCAAGCATTTTGTTCACCCAACCTTTTTATTAATTCAGGCACAACAGTGAATAAATCACCTACTATTCCATAATCACAGTTTTCAAAGATCGGCGCAGATGGATCATTGTTTATTGCAATGATATTCTTTGAGCCCTGAATTCCAACCAAATGCTGTATTGCACCTGAGATTCCTATTGCAATGTATATATTTGGATGTATTGTCGTTCCTGTCTGGCCAACCTGCCTTTCCTTTGGATACCAGCCCATATCGGCCAGTGGTTTGCTTACGCCAACAACAGCACCCAGTTTGTTTGCAAGATCCTCAACAATTTTTATATTATCCTTGTTAACTATTCCACGCCCGACACCTATAACTATATCAGCATCGGTCAAAACATTTTTCCTTTCGATCTTTTTATATTCAAGTAATTTTATCCTTGTTTTTAAATCATTTATGTTTTCCTTTACAACATCGCCTTTTTTGTCAACTGGCGGCAGTGCCGAGAAAACGCCGGATCTGGTTGTAACCATTATTGGTCTGTTGTTTGGGCATATTATAGTAGAAGTTTCCTTGCCACCAAAATCAGGTCTGGTCGAAAGCAACTGCCCTTTTTCATCAACATCAAATATTATGCAGTCTGCTATGAGCCCTGTGTTTACCTGTATTGCCGTGGTTGATGCAAGTTCCCTGGCATTTGATGTACCAGGATAAAAAACGGCCTCAGGTCTGTATTTATTTATTAATGATGAAAGGGCATCTGTATAAACATCGTTATCATAATTTCTATATCCCTTTGTTATGCCTGCATAAACCTTGTCAGCGCCATACTTAAATGATGTGTCTATAATATTATCAATATCATCACCTATAACAACGGCAGCCAGGTTTGTGTTCATTAGATCTGAAACCCGCCTTGCAGCACCAAGGATCTCAAGGGAGGTCGAGTTTATATTACCGTCATAGTGATCTATGTAAACCCATATATCGTTATTAACCTTTGTTACCGGCTCAGGTTTTTTGTATGCTTCTGATGTTGTTTTCATGCCGGTCATCGATTCCCTTATCTTTGATATAAGCCAGTCTATGGAACCGTTAAGATCATCATTTGCATTCTTTATCTCAGCATTTCTCATCTTTGGCGGTGGCCTAACTCTGATAACCTTGGTTGGTGATGCTGCAAGACCTATCTTTGAAGGCTCGGCATTTATATCGTCCTTTGAAAATCTTTTTACATTGAAGGTTTTTGCTCTTAACATTCCTTCAAGATCTGGCTCCCTTGGTTTATTTGAATCCTCTGTAACAGTTATAACAAGTGGCATTGGCATCTCTATGGTCTCAAGCTCGAACTCCGTTTCCTTTTCCAGTTTTATCTTTTTGTTTTTTTCGTCAACGTCTATAATTCTCCTTGCATAGGCACATACCGGAATACCAAGCCATTTTCCAGTCTGTGGGCCGACCTGCTGCGTTTCGCCATCAACCGCACGCCTGCCAAATATTATAATATCGGCACCACCAAGCTTTTGTATTGCCCTTGATATTGTGTATGATGTTGCCCAGGTATCGGATCCTGCCATGGCACGATCCGTAATTAAATATGCATCATCTGCACCCATGGCTATTGCCTCTCTTAATGAAATGTCCCCCTGTGGTGGTCCCATTGATATAACTGTTACACTACCACCATATTTTTCACGAAGCTGAAGTGCAGCCTCTATGGCGTGCAGATCTGGTGGATTCATTACTGCAGGGACACCTTCCCTAACAAGGTTATTTGTAACTGGGTCTATCCTGAGATCATCGGCGTCAGGGACCTGTTTTATTGATACAATTATTTTAAGCATATGGCTTTATTCATATGTAACTTAAAAAACTTATCATAAAGAGAATTAATTTTTTTATATTAATAGTATTGACATTTAATGAATTAATAATTAACATTTAATTTATTCCGTTAATTAATTAAAATTGGATATTTATCAAAAATATTAATAATAAATATTATTAACTAAAAATGATTTACACCGAAAGTTAAATTATAAGCATATTATTCACAATCATGATATATCTATTATTAATTGCACTTGCAGGTGTAATAATAACGCTAATACTTGATTTTAAAAAATTCAATATGAAATATCTTATATCATTACCACTATTAATAGCACTTGTTTTAATATCAAAAAACTTTTTTATAGTTACAGTTTACATATTTTCACTGATAGGTGCAACTTACCTTTACACATATTATTTTTACATACCTTTTGCATTAGAATTTATAATGGCAGTAATTTATTTTATTTTTAAGCTTGGTCCAGCATCTTACATTGTTTTTGCCTTTGGTGCATCAATGTCTATATCATTATCAGTCGATAAAAATATAAAAAAGTATACTTATTTAAACAATATCAAAAAGGGCAAGGATGTAAAAAAGGAGACTTATCGTGATTACTTTCAAATTGGCTCAGGTTTAATACTTTTAATAACACTTTTTGTCTTTAAAGATAAAGCTATACCGTTGATACTTTTTGCAGTCCTTATAATATATGCTGCAGGAAACTCTCTATCAATTTATAAATCGAGTAAAATTTCAGAGTTGATATACAAAATGGAGAGGGAGAACGTACAGCTTGGCATAGGTGCAATGTACCTTGCCGCAGGTTTTCTCTTAATTGTATCTTTTATAAGATCGATACCGTTGCTTTACGTTGCGGCTTTTATACTTTTAATAGGGGATTCACTGGCAACAATACTGGGCATAAGGTTTGGGAAAACAAAATTAATATACAATAAAAAGAAATCCGTAATTGGATTAGCGGCCATGGTTATACCTGCATTCATATTTGGAACATTTATCATAGGGCCTTTAAGCTCATTTATATACACATTTTTCTCAGGCCTAGTTGAAAGCGCTCCACTGAAACTCCTTGATGATAATATAACTGTTCCAATGGCAATAGTTATAATACACTTTCTTTTCTATATAAATTTATTATAAATTATTTATTATTTTACCTGCAAGGGAATAAACCATGAAAAGTATGTTTTTTGCTGCAGAGACGTATTCAAAATCTGTGGCGAAACCATGAACCATCATTAAAGACCTTATACCGGTGGCCTTAACACCGGATTTTCGCAGCATTTTTAGATATGATTCTCCCTGATCACGCAGTGGATCGTACTCTGCAGTTACAACTATTGATTCTGGCATATTTGAAAGATCACCAAGAATTGGTGAAAAGTATGGATTTAAAACGTCCTGAAAGCTTCTATAGTATTTAGATCCAAACCACTTAATTAAATCACCTGTCAGAACAGGGCCGTCATTATACTCTAAAAATGACCTTGAAAATGTGTCAGGTGCCAAACTTGGATAAAATAGTATATCCAGCGCCGGTTTTATTTTTAATTCATCGTGG
>JAKAYN010000114.1 GCA_021826785.1 Thermoplasmata archaeon
GTACTAGGTAAATGCCCAATTAATGGAAATGATCTTTCCATTGTCAGCTACCGTAAGAACTGTAACAAAAAATTTAATGATGAGAAATGTAAGATAGATTTTAATATATACTCAAACGGTAAGATAGAGCTCACAGATTCAAAATGCCCGGTATGCTCACTGCCAATGATAAAAATAATAAGAAAGGGACAATCCCCGGAGATTAAATGCATTGATCCACAGTGCAGTTACAACAAAGAAAAGGACATCTATGGCAAATGCCCTGCAGATGGCGGTGATCTTGTTGTAAGGCAGTCAAAATATGGGAAACGCTTTCTTGGATGCTCAAACTATCCAAAATGCACGGTTACATATCCATTACCACAGAAGGGCATATTAAAGAAAACAGATAAAATATGCCAGTACTGTGGAGCTCCAATAATAGTTTTAATAAATGGTAAAAGGCACTTTGAGTTCTGCCCAAAGATTGATTGCCAGTTCAACAAAGGTGGTAAGATTGAGAAGAATAAAGTCTGAAATATCAATAATAGTACTTTTTATATTATCATCATTGCTATCACTTTATATTTCAATGAATCTTATTTCATCTAATCCATCAATAAAGGGCAGCGGTGATTCCATGGCGCCTGTGTATATAATATATTATTTAATCGCCGTCGTTGCATTTACTGTTTTAATATTGTTTTTAATAAAGAGGTATGCAAGGGCAATGAAGTATTTATTTGTTCTTCTTGTTCTGTACATGATATTCTTTGTGTCCGCAATAATAGCTGGAATTGTGTCAACTTCTTTAATAGAGTATTTTATTATAATAGTGGCAATAACAGGTGCCTTTGCATATCTTTTAATATTCCACAATGAATGGTATATTATGGATGCAGCAGGGTTTTTAATGGTCTCGGGTGCAGCAGCAGTCTTCGGTACCTTTTTAAATCCATACTATGCGATGGTGCTTTTAATAGCCTTTGCTTTATATGATTATATATCCGTTTACAAGACAAAGCACATGATAACACTGGCCAGGGCTGCACTTGACAACTCATTCCCGTTGCTTTTTGTTATGCCATCAAAGTCAGGGCTTAAACTTGAAAATTTAACATTCGATAACCGTGGTGAGAACAATGTTTTAATGCTTGGTTTTGGTGATATGGCCATACCTGAAATATTAATTGTCTCATCGTATATATTCGAGCAAAGGCTGATATTTTTAATACTTCCAATTGCAGGCGCAATAATAGCATTGGTAATTTTATTCTTTTTTAATAATGGTAAGCCAGCACCTGGATTACCATACATAAACACCGGTGTTATAGCAGGCTTTTTATTATCGCTTTTAATATCTTTTATTTAAAAATTAATGTAAAAATACCCTTTTACCTGTAAAGTAAAGTGGCATTTTATACTCCATGGCCTTTTTTATAACATCATTATCACGTATTGATCCACCTGGTTCTATAACGGCCTTTATACCGTTTTTATTTGCCTCTATAATGGAATCATCAAATGGTATAAAGCCATCTGATGCCATGACAGAACCGCTGGAAAGACCATTTGATCTCTGAACCGCTATTCTAAGTGATTCTATTCTTGATGTCTGACCTGCTCCTATTCCTGTTGTCGTTAAATTTTTTGCAAGGACTATCGCATTGCTCTTGCAGTGTGCAGATACCTTCCATGCGAATATTAAATCATTTTTTGTTTCGGCGTCTGTTTCGAATGTCATGCATTTTAGCTCCTGGAAATCTGATTTTAACGGCGTCTGCATTAATATTCCACCTGGTATTGATTGAAATACATAATCATTGCTTCTTTCAAATAAAGCCTTTAGAATTCTCATGTTCTTTTTCTTCTTTAAAATGTTCAATGCATTTATATCATAATCAGGTGCTATTAAAACCTCGATATAATGTTTTGAAAGCTCCATTGCAGTTTCCTCATCTACAGTTCTGTTCAATGCCAGTACAAAACCATAGGCAGATTCCTCATCGGCAGAGTATGCATTTATAAAAGCCTGCTTAATATTATTTGATGATGAAACGCCTGATGGTGTCCTGTGCTTTACTATGACTGCGGTTGGTTCATTAAATTCAAGTATAGTTTCAAGTGCTGCATCTGCATCTATTATATTATTATATGATAGTTCCTTTCCGTTAAGCTGCACGGCATTTGGTATTCCATATTTATCATCTGTTCTGTAAATAAAACCCCTTTGATCTGGATTTTCTCCGTATCTAAGAACTGTTTTATTATAACCATATATAAATAATTCATGAGGTTCATCGTTGTTTATTTTTTTATATAAATTTTGATAGATCATTGAATCATAAAGGGCAGTTCTTGAAAATGCTTTTAATGCAAGAATTTCCCTTGTTCTTAATGAAATACCACCGTTTTTGATATCGTTTATTATAATATTATAATCATCAGGGCTGGATGCCACTGTTACATAACGGTAGTTTTTGGCTGCAGCCCTTATTAATGATACGCCACCGATATCTATCTTTTCTATAAGCTCATCAATTGGTTTATCTATATTTGATTTAAAATCATATAAATTGCACACAACAAGGTCAAAATCAGGATAATTGTATTTCTTAAGCTCCTCCTCGCTCTTTTGATCCCTTTTGGATAGTATCCCTGAAAATACGCCCGGATGTAGCGTCTTAACACGGCCATCTAGAAGGTCATCGAATCCTGTTAAATCAGAGATTTTATTTGCCTTTATGCCAGAATCAGAAAGGAATTTAAACGTTCCCGGTGTTGCATATATATTCCCATTAACATGTTTTAATAAATCTATAAGACCCGTTGTATCCGATACACTCACAAGGACATTCATAATGCATTATAAAAAACAGGTTAAAAAGTTTGTTCTAAATTACTGTAAGTAATTTTAAAATTCACTTAGTAATTTAATAAGCCTGTTTACAAAAACTTTAAAAATATATGTATATAATGGCAGCATGGAAACATTAAAAACAAGAAACATACAGGTAGAGGCAATAAAGCAGAGCCCGACCATAAGCAGGGAAGTTGAGATAGTTGAGAGGAAGGGCGTGGGACACCCTGATAGCGTTGCTGATGGTATTGCAGAGGCTGTCAGCAGATCACTCAGCAAGTATTACATTAAAAACTACGGAAGAATACTTCATCATAATACAGACCAAGTCGAGGTTGTTGGCGGTCAGTCTGATCCTAAATTCGGTGGTGGTGTTGTCCTTGAGCCAACGTATATATTAATAAGTGGCAGGGCAACATCAAGTGTAAACGGTGACAGAATACCGGTAAAATCCATTGCAATAAAGGCTGCTAAGGATTATTTAAGGGAGCACTTTAAGGATCTTGAAATAGACAGCGATGTTATGATAGACTCCAGAATAGGCAATGGCTCAATAGATCTTCGCGGTTTATACGATACAAGGAAGTTCAAGGCAAACGACACGTCGTTTGGCGTTGGATTTGCACCGTTTACCGACACAGAGACAATAGTAAAGGCCACTGAAAAGTACATAAACGGGGATTTGAAAAAATCACTGCCACAGATAGGATACGATATAAAGGTCATGGGCTTTAGAAAAAACAGAACAATAAACTTAACGGTTGCAGCGGCGTACGTTGATAAGTATGTGAAGGATCCCGATGAATATTATTCAATAAAGGAGGAGCTTGTAAATAAGATAACTGATAATGCATTAAAATACACAAATAACGATGTTCAGGTCTTTGTAAACACCGGTGATATAAAGGATGATAAGGTTTATTATCTAACCGTAACAGGTCTTTCAATGGAGAATGGCGATGATGGCTCAGTGGGCAGGGGAAACCGTGTCAATGGATTAATAACACCTTACAGGCCAATGAGCATGGAGGCCGCTGCAGGAAAGAATCCGGTCACACATGTCGGAAAGCTTTACAACGTTCTTTCAAATTTAAGAGCAAGCGATATAGTCAAGGCAGGACGTGGAGAAATAAAGGGGGTGCTTGTAAGAATGGGATGACGGGTAAGCGGGCGTGATGATGGGCCACATGTTGCAA
>JAKAYN010000115.1 GCA_021826785.1 Thermoplasmata archaeon
GCACAATCTTCATTTACTTTTAGCCCAGTTGTAATGTCTGATCCTTGGGGCTGGGAATCCACAGTATGAGCACCTCTTCTCCCTAACATGGTATGAGTTATGCCCGCATCTCCTGCACCTTATGTGAACCTTTTTATTATTCATTTTACCCATTGAAGGTGTTCCAGTTGTCATTTTTAATCACTCCTTGAAGGTGAAACAAATATTATATTATCTCCCCTAACAAGCATCTTTTCAAAGACACCCTTATTCTCACCATTTATGGTCTCTGAAACGTTTGATATAACAACGTTCATGTATATATCATAGCCTTCCAGTCTTCCAGAATACGTTCTATTACCCTTTACATCAATCATGATGTTCTTTTCCAGTGAATTCTTTAATACGTCCATGGGTTTTGAAACATAAGCTGTTTTATTAGCCATAAATATCTAGGCTCTCATTATAAGATTATATATAACCTTTACTGAGCATGCCACTTTCAATAAAAAGATTTAAAATTTTTAATAAAGGACAAAAATTATCCTTTAAAAGCATTTTTTTGTTACGAACATATGTTCGAAAAATATTTATTCTTTTTATTTATAATTAGGCATGGACGTTTTAATTGTAATCGATATGCTAAATGATTTTATCCATGGTGCATTAAAAACAGAGGAGGCTCAAAATACATTAAAGCCTGCGATAAAAACCCTTGAGTTCTTTCATGGCAACAAACTCCCAGTAATATTTGCATGCGATGCACATGAAAAATATGATTTTGAGATGCATCTATGGGGATACCATGCAATGAAAAACACATGGGGCTCAAAAATAGTTGATGAACTGAAAATAGAACCGGAAGATTTTATAATAGAAAAGCATTTTTACAGTGCATTTCATGATACAAATCTAGATGCAATACTAAGGCATTTAAACGCAAAACGCCTCTTTTTAATAGGCCTTGATGCAGACATCTGCGTGAGGCATACCACTGCAGATGCCTTTTATCTTGGCTATGAAACCATAATTATTAAGGATGCCGTTGCAGCAAGAATCGATAAGAATTGGGAGGAATACTATCAAAAGGTATACGGTTCTAAAATTATATCATCGGAGGAACTTCAATCAATAAAGATTTAAAAAGTCCCGGCTTCCGGATTCGAACCAGAGACCTACGGATATCTGCGTTTGCAGAGACATCTCTACAGTCCGTCGCTCTACCAACTGAGCTAAGCCGGGACAAATACCTGATTTAAACATAGAATATAAATTTTAAGATTTTCAAAATAAGGAAATATTAATAAATGCCATGTTATATATAAATATGGACTTTTCAGATGTTGTATCATACTTTTCAAAAATGGAAAATACAACAAAAAGATTGGAACTAACATCAATACTTGCTGAGCTCTTTAAAAAATCAGGTGAAGATTTAAAGAAACTTGTTTATCTTGTTCAGGGAAAGCTCATGCCAGATTACATAGGCGTTGAGCTTGGTCTATCAGATAAATTAATAATAAAAGCACTTTCAAAGGCCTCAGGCAGACCTGAAGCCGATATAAATAAGATATTTTCTAGGCTTGGTGATCTTGGCTCAACCGCCGAGGAAATAAGCTCATCTGGAATCCAGAAACCACTTATAATTGAAAGGTTAACATTAGATTATGTTTATCAGCAGCTTATTAAAATATCTAGTTATACAGGTCATGGTAGTATAAAGACAAAGATGGATGCATACATAGACCTTTTAATAAATTCGAATCCAATAGAAATAAAGTATATAACAAGGATAATTACAGGCAAATTAAGGCTTGGCGTTGCCGATTCAACAATACTTGATGGATTAATAGAGGCATTTTCGGATAAAAAATATGCAGAAGACATTGAAACAGCATACAATTTTCATCCAGATTTGGGATATATAGCAGAGAATTTAATGAAAAACAACATAAAAGAGCTTCTAAATGCAGGTCCATTACCATTGATTCCATTCAAAGTGATGCTTGCAGAGCGCTTACAATCAATCTCGGACATAAGGGAAAAGATGAATCATAATGCAGCATATGAATACAAATACGATGGTTTAAGGACACAGCTTCATTTCCTTAACGGTAAAATAAAGATCTTTTCTAGGGGTCTTGAGGAAACAACATCCAGCTTTCCAGACATCGTTCAGAACTTTAAGTCTTATTACTCATTTGATTCATGTATAATAGATGGCGAATCAGTACCATACAATCCAGAAACCGGTGAGCTTTATCCATTCCAAATGGTTTCAAAGCGCCGTGGAAGGAAGTACGAACTGACTGAAAAAACCAAAGAAGTACCACTTGTTATGTTTATCTTTGATATATTATATTTAAATGGCAAATCCCTTGTTGATCTACCTTATCCAGAGAGGAGATTAATCATAGAGAAGAATTTTAAAGAGAATGAATACTTTAAACTTGCAAAAAGGATTGTTACAGATGACGAATCTGAAATATTAAAATTCTTTGAAAGATCAATAGAGGAGGGCTGTGAGGGCATAGTTGCAAAGAGCAACGGCATAGATTCAATATATAGGGCAGGTGCCAGAGGCTGGCTCTGGATAAAATTTAAAAGGGATTATCAGAGCGAGCTATCCGATTCACTTGACCTCGTTGTCATTGGCGCATTTGATGGTCATGGAAGGAGAAAAGGTACATACGGCGCACTTTTGCTTGCATGTTATAATAATGAAAATGATACCTTTGAAACTGTATGCAAGCTTGGCTCTGGCTTTACAGATGAAATGCTTGCTGCCATGCCAAGACTTTTATCAGACAAGATTATAGAAAAGAAGCCTGCAAGGGTAAACTCATCGATGGAACCTGACCACTGGATATATCCATCACTGGTCCTTGAAATACGCGGTGCGGAAATAACTGTAAGCCCTGTTCACACATGCGCAATGAATATTATAGAAAATGGCTCTGGCCTTGCACTGAGATTTCCAAGATTGATAAAAGCCAGGGATGATAAAAAACCAGAAGATGCAACAACAACAAAAGAGATTATAGAAATGTACAAATCTCAGAAAAAAGTTATTGAGAAGAGTTAAAATTACTCTTCATCATCATACTTTCTAAAGTTTCTGTTTCTGTAATTATTATTTTTCCTATAGTTATTGTTCCTGTAATTGTACTGATTTTCGTATTCCTTCTCACTCATGTCTAAATCTTCATTTGCCTCTATTTCATCATCGGTCTGTGAGAGTGAACCGTATTTGCCAACGTTCAATCTCATATGTCCTCTTAGTAATGATACATAGCCATTGTCTATTCTCAAAGCAACGGCATCCTTTACATTGTCTGCCTGTTCGTTCCAGAGCGTTAACGTAATCTTTCCAGTATCATCAGCTATGACAACTTCTGTTACCGATTTATCCTCACCAAACCTTGTCTTAATCTCCTTTGGCTCACTCACTGATAGAACCTTCCCCATAACGTTTACACGCCTTGAAGAAGGATTTAGATCCTTTATCTTGGTTATTTCTTCCATTCTCTTACTTCCTTTTTAAAAGCAATTAGATATTTTTACCTAGTATTTAAATATATCTAGCTCAAATTTTGAGCCTTGTTAATGGTATAATTAAAATGCTTATTGAAAGTATTGATATTATTATAAATGATACAACAAAGTTATGATAAATATTATAAAAAATGCCTATAATAAAAGGTGACACTGTGCCGCCAACCTGTGAACTAAAATTTAATATGCTACTTGATGAGGCTATGTTCCTGTCACTGCCGCTGAAATCAGATGCCATGCTCATCGACGGGCCAGCATAAACACCGTACATAATGCCTGTTAGAAATGCCAGAAAAAATATAAAAGGCTTTAAAAAATTTATAATTATTATAACAATGTTCATAATAACTATTGGTAAAATTGATAAAATTGATTTATGGGCATTAAACCTTGATGATATCATGCCGCCTATAGGCGATGTTATTAAACCGCCTGCGGCAGGAATCCATGTGTATAAATACGAACTATCATATT
>JAKAYN010000116.1 GCA_021826785.1 Thermoplasmata archaeon
CTATAGCTGATGGTGTCCATGGCAGTTTTTTATCAAACACAGGCGCTATTGTTATTCTGGATTCTAGTAAAAGAACAGTATCAAGTATGTAAAAAATAAGCACAGGCAGGTAAAACTCCTTTTTTCTGCTCACATATATCATTGCCGCAACTATGGCTATTGATATTATAAATCCAAAAAATGCCTTTGCTATGTAAGGTATCATTATTCCAAGCAGTGTCATGTGTACTCCTGCCCATATGGTTGAGCCAAAAATTGCAAGCCATCTTAATGTATCTGTAACCCTTGAGTCCATTAAACTGTATAAATAAATTATATTATTTAAATGATATTTACAAATTATTTACAAATTTTGGATAAATTTAATAAGGCAATTAAAAATAAAACTTTTTAAAATTTTATTTTATGTTGTTTTATGCGCGGTCTTAAAAATAAAAATGCCGTTGTAACAGGTGGTTCCAAAGGTATCGGTGCTGCAATAGTCTCAAGGCTAATAGAAGAAGGCGTAAATGTGTTTTCACTTTCAAGGAGCATACATGATAAAATTCTAGGTGCCAATTATTTTAAATGCGATGTTTCAAATGAAGATGATGTTATAAACGTTATAAATAAAATATCTAAAATATGTGATAACATAGACATACTTGTTAACAACGCGGGCATAGAAAAATATGCAAAGCTTGGTGATACTGATACAAAAACATGGCAGGAAATAATTGATGTAAACATGAACAGTATATACATTGTTTCCAGAGAAGTAATAAAGCACATGAAGACAGGATCCATAGTTAATATTTCTTCTGTCCAGGCCAATATTGTAACAAGGAATGCGGCGGCATATGTAACATCAAAACATGCAATAATAGGAATAACAAAGAGCATAGCCGTTGATTACGGTCCAGGTATAAGGTGCAATGCCGTTCTTCCAGGAACAATAGACACGCCGCTGGTTGATATGGCCGCCAGGCTAGAGGTTGGCGACGATCCTGAAAAAATAAGCAAAAAGAAGGCTGAATGGGGCAATCTTTATCCAATGAAACGTATTGGCAGGCCAGAGGAGGTCGCGTCAGCCGTTGCATTTCTTGCATCGGACGAATCGTCATTTATAACAGGTTCTTCCATATATGTTGACGGCGGACTTAGTGTTCTTGCACCTGTGAGCACACCCGATAAATAATTAAATTTAATAAGAAACGCTTTTTTTATATCCTATGATTTAGAATTATAATGGAGAAAATAAACCTTGAGAATATACCACAGAGAATACCAAGCAACGTTAAATGCATAGACGATCTTATGAACGGCGGACTTGAACCAGGCATTATTACAGAGATTTACGGTCCTGGTGGTTCAGGTAAAACAAATATATCAATGGTCTTTGCAAGATCTGTTATATCAGCCGGAAACCGTGTTATATACATAGATACCGAAGGCTTCTCAACAGAGCGCTTCTCACAGATATGCCCTGATAAAAAGCTATACAAAAACATGGTTCTTTTCAGGGCATCATCAATAGACGATCAGGATCTTGCAATAATAAGGTCTGAAAAGTTAATGAAGGAAAAGGATTACTCACTATTAATACTTGATTCATTAACAAGCTTTTTTAGAATAGAAAAGGGAAATGACATATCATCAAGAATGGCCGGCTTTGAAAAAGAGCTTGGCATGCTTAATAACATCGCATTTAAATATAATATACCGGTATTATTAACAAATCAAATATATGAAGATATAGACAAAAAAAGTCTTGAACCATTTGGCGGTTTTTTTATAGATCATTCAATGAAGGCAATATACAAGCTTGAAAAGATGGACAACAAAAGGAAAATAGAAATAATAAAGCACAGATCAATTAAAGAAGGCTTATATAGAACATTTATAATAGACGATAACGGAATATCTTGTGAGTGATACCATGGGTGTTAACCTTTCATCAATATTAATAAAGCACGAAACCAGCTTAAGTGAAAATTCAGGATCCATCGTATCCGTGGATGCATATAATATTATTTATCAGTTTCTCAGCAGCATACGTGGGGATGATGGCGAACCATTAAAGGATTCTAATGGAAATATAACATCGCATCTTTCAGGAATATTCTACAGAACAGCGAATATGCTGGAGAACAACATCAAGCCGGTTTACGTCTTTGATGGAAAGCCATTCTATTTAAAATCAGAGACATTAAGGGAAAGGTCATTGATTAAGGAAAAGAATGCAATGAAACTGGAGGAAGCCATTGCAAACAAAGATGAGGAAAAAATAAAATCTTTATCATCAAGAATAAATTATATAACAGATGATATAGTAGAGGAATCAAAAAAACTATTAAATCTTATGGGGCTTCCATATGTTCAGGCACCATCTGAGGGTGAGGCTCAGGCCTCTTACATGACATTAAAAGGCGATGTAAACGCCGTTGTGTCACAGGACTATGACTGTTTATTATTTGGTGCAAGGCGTATTTTAAGGAACTTTACAATATACGGTAAGAGACGAATATCAGGCACATCAAGAACTGTAAATGTAACACCGGAAATCATAGATCTTAAAGAAAATCTTGATAACCTTGGAATAACAAGGGATCAGCTGATATACATAGGAATATTAACAGGCACGGATTTCAATCCTGGAATAAAGGGTATAGGTGCAAAAACAGCGCTTTCCTTAATAAAAAAATACAATGATATATACAACGTTCTAAAAGTGAAAAATATATCAATAGAAAATCTCGATGAAATTATAAGATTCTTTAATGAGCCACCTCACACTGATTATAATATAAAATTTAATGAGCCTGATTTTGATGGAATAATGGATTTTCTATGCAGTAAGCATAATTTCTCTGAGTCTAGGGTAAAAGAAACCCTTGAAAAGATTTCAAGGAATTATAAAAGGGATCACCAATCAAGCCTTGATAAATTCTTTTAATCTTTATGAACAGAGACCATGACCTGGTGGCTCCTCGGAAATTCCTCGTTTATAAGTTCCTTTAGAATCTTTTTCAGTTCCTCGGAATTTACGTTATAATCCGTTTTAACAAAGCCATCAACGTCTATATGAAAATTATCGTTGCATCTTTTAATGGAAACAATTCTATCTTTCTTAAAGCTTTTAAGCGTTATTGTATAACCATTATTAAGCTTCATGCACATCGAATAAATACTCTTTTCAACGCCCTTTATTGGTATCCATGGCATCTAATCACCGGTAAGATTTTTCCTTACAGGCTCTATAATTTCGCAGAGTATTTCAGCAACGGCATTTTTAAGGTCAACTGGATGTATCTCACCTGTATTGTACATTCTTATCAATGATTCCTTATCAACGTCTATTGGGCCTCCCTTGCTATCAGGCCTTTTTATGTTTATTCTATCATGGTAATAAGGGAATATTATGTATTTTAATATATCGATTACTGGATTTCCATTGGCCTCCTTCATTGGGCAGTATGCATGGTTTATCTTTCTTTTTATATCATCATTTGAATCTGTCATGAATATTGCAGAATCAGGATCACTTTTAGACATCTTTTTAAATGAATCCATCCTGCCAGAACCCTTTAGGCTTGATAACAATGGTGTATGAACAGAAACAGGTTTTTTTAAACCCATTTTCTCTGCTATGTCCCTTGCAAGCATGTGGGCATGCCTCTGATCCATGCCACCAAGGGCAAAGTCAACATCAAGGTAAAATATATCAGTGACCTGCATTAATGGATATATGTATTTGCTAAAATCCTTATCCGCATCATCCTCGCTTCTGCCCATTATCGGTAACGACCTTCTTATTCTTAATAGCGATGCATTCTTTGCAACCTTTAAAAGCGTTGACCAGTAATTTGAGCTCTCAACAAGCTCTGATGCCCATACAAATCTTACATTTTTGCTTAAACCGGCTGCAAGCCAGGCCTTTTTAAATAATTCACCACTCTTTCTTATCTCGTTTAAATCACCATTTAATTTATCATTTACCAT
>JAKAYN010000117.1 GCA_021826785.1 Thermoplasmata archaeon
TTTTTGAAAGATTATTTATAAGTGAGTTCTTTGCCCCAACATCGATAAATAATATCTTTTTGTTTCCCGATTTAACAAAGCTTTCATGCTTCCTTGAAACAAGGCCAACAAGATCATCATTCATTGTATCCGGAAAATCATCTGGTATGGTATCAGAATTTTTTATCCATGCCCTCATTACACCGTTTTTCCTTATCTTCTCGACAAGATGCCTTGTGTCTATGCCATCTATGCCAGGAATCTTATTTCTTTTCATGAATTCATGGAAGCTCTCACCAAGATCTCCAGCCGGCATTTCTATGTGTGCATCCCTGGTTACCAGTGCTGAGACCTGAATTTTGTCAGATTCCATTGATTCATAGCTTAATGGATAGTTTGCTATTTCAGGGTACGCAAAAATCAGTATCTGTCCTGCATATGATGGATCCGTTATTGTTTCTAGGTAACCTGCCATGGAGGTTGTAAAAACTAACTCACCATAGGCTTCACCATCATAACCATATGCTTTTCCTTTATAAACCGAGCCGTCCTCAAGTATTAAATATCTATACATACAAACCTTAAAAAGGCTAATTTCTACAATAGATATATTATTTTCTATTTTTAAAATTTTTATATTAATAATGATAATTTCATGTTAAATGATTTCATTCAAACGATTTATTATATCTTTAATGTTTCAATATACGTAAATAGATTTTTATATTATTTATAATGGTATTTTAATTAAAAAAATTATGTAATAAAATTATTATAAATTAAAAGGTTTTTTACAAAAAGTTTTTATAATATCTTTAACTCTTATTATCATGGGCTACGAGTTTAAATGCAAGGATGTTGGCATGAACTGTGGCTTTGAGGTAAAGGCTGACAAAATGGAGGATTTAATGCCAGTGCTTGAGGCACACGCAAAGCATTCACACGGAATGGAAAAGATACCGCCAGACATGATGGAAAAGGTCAAAGCCGCAATAAAACAGTTTTAAAATTTTTAAAAATTTTATATAAATTTTATATTCTACAAAAAGTAAATTATATAACATATACATAAACATTCATGATTATTGCATACGATACCATTGTTTTAATCCTTGACAGAATTAAATACATAGCGGTCTCAGCATCTGCTGTAATAATCTCACTGCTTTGGATTCCTGTTGCGGTATCATTCTTTACCGATGATGAGAACATTCGATATCGTGCAATGCAGAGGTTAAAGAATGCAGCCATTGGAACAATAATATACATAATGGCTGTGACGGGCACAATATACATCATATTCATGTACATCGTGACCGGGAAACCATGACATCAATAATAAATATTATTAACAACATATTAAGGTCATCGCTGGCAGGTGCCTGGTATATCATGGTTTACTATGGCCTGAATCCTAAGATGTCGTATGATAACATAATATCAGGAAATTACCTTGGATTTTTAGGCTCATTATACAATATATACTACGATGCATTTTCAATATCAATAATAGCATCGTCCATTATTTATTTGATATATTATTCGCTTGGGATAAAGAAAGGTGTAACAGGTCAGATTGCAAGGTACATAATTGCCGGTATTTTTATGATATCGTCATACAGAATTTTTTATTATATATTATTAATATCAAAGTATGCGTTTCTATACATATGGAACGGAACAGACTGGTACTCAATATTTAATGTTTCAAGCGTTTCAGGTTATTCCGGCCTAACACTGTTATTTTTGAACGGCTCATACTTCACGGGCATAGTTATGCTTGCGTTCTCATTGGTTATAAGGCAGGCTCTGCTTATTATTATGATCTTTATAATGCCATTGTCATCGATGCTTATCCTGTTTCCAGGCACCGAGAGGTATTTTATAAGGATAATCAAGATTATAATAGAATTATCAATTTTTCCGGTAATATCAATACTATCACTTTACCTAATGCGCTTCTTTCCAGGTGATATCCCATTGCAGATAGGATTTATATATGCCGCTGTAATACTTCCAGGGCTGATATTTAGAACCATGTCAGGTTTTCTTAGATACTCATCGCTCTTTGCCATCGATACATCAATCATGGATTATAATTATTATTCTTTAAAGGATTACATCTCGGATAAAATGCCACTGGATTTAAACAATCTATCATCGGATAACCCTTTTAATGATTACATGGTAAGATGAGGCTGCCTGTTAATGTTTATAATTTTAATGTAAAAATATTTAAAATTGATATCTTCGATTTTTTGCTTTTATTCCTTGGTATTTGTATGTTCATATTCATGTCATCGATAAGCATATACCTCTCAATTCCAGGATTAATCATAATATTGATTATTATCATTGTATTAAAAAATAAAAAAAGGATATCAATAATATTATCAAAAGCAAAAAATGATAATATTTTATATTTTCAGGCCGATTACAAAAATTCATTTTATAACATCGACAAAGAAGAAAAATTTTCCGAGCTATCAAAGGATCTTAACACCATTGACTGTATATCTTTTATACTCGAACCTTACATTGATGAAAATAATTATTATTATAAATTGATAATCGGCATAAACAAAAATGATGTGGGCAAATTAAATGCATTTAAAATCAATGAAAGATTAAAATTAACAAGACCATCTCCGAAAATTATCAAAAAAAGGTATTACATCGATAATTTATACAAATCTGTATTCTATTTATATGATTCTGGCTATGGAAGCGATCTTTTATATGCATCAATTATATATTCTTTAAACATTCCGGTTGAGATTATTATACATTCAAATTCTGTTAATAATAAAATAATTAAAAGTCTTCTTGTTTCCAGGAAAGCAGAGCTTAAAAGGTTAAAATCCAGTGATTTAATATCAAAGCATATAGAAATTTTAAACGGTTTTATAAGATCTGAAAATAAAATATTTGATGTTTCAATAAAATTCATCGTTTATGGCAGTGACCCTTTAAACCTAAAATTCAACTGTGATATATTTAAAAATGCCATGGAAAGGCTGGGCCTTAATGTTAAAAATCTTGATTATTACAATAAAAAATCCATATCAATTAATTACATTCCATACAAATACATGATGGATTCAATGAGTCTTTCAGAAATTGTTCCAGGAGGCATCTCAAAGGGTTCCGGAGTTACTATAGGCATCGATCTGCTCAATAAAAGGCCCGTGTTTCTGGATATCTTTAACGGCATCTCATACAACGTTGTTATCTCAGGGCAGACCGGTTCAGGCAAAACGTTTCTTGCAGGAAAATTCATCGATTATTATAAAAGTGATGCCTTTATTTATATAATAGATCCACTTAATGAGTATAATTTTGTTGATTCTAAGATAATTTATGATGATGAAATTAAATATCTGAATTCAACAGATAACCATTTAAACATCATAAAATTTAGATATTTATTAGATATAAACACACTAAGATCAACGCTTATAATTTTATCAAGAATATGCAGCGAAAGGCCAGGTAAAAAGATAATAATAATCGATGAGGCATACAATATTATAAAGTCTGATATTAATGAGATTGATGATTTAATAAGAAACGCAAGGCATTATAATACCTCTGTTATAAACATAAGCCAGAATTTTTCAGATTTTTCAAAAAGATTCTCAATACTGAACAACAGCGATAGCATATTTATCTTTAAGCAAAAGGAAAAAATAGAATTAATGAACATTTCGATTGATTGTTCAGGCCTTGCCGGTGGGAACAACAATAATTATTCAGAATGCTTTTTAATAAGAAACAGGGAAATTATCAAAATTCGGATCTAGGCCCTGCCGTAGCTCTCACCGCGTACTATTGCACTCGATATTATATGTGCAAGCCTTACAGGTTCGGGCAATCTGCCCATAAAGGTAAATTTTTTTATTAACCTCCTTGAATCATCTAATGATAAATATGCTATCGCTGTT
>JAKAYN010000118.1:0-2586 GCA_021826785.1 Thermoplasmata archaeon
AGAACTGGGCCTATAAGAACACCAAGCATAAATGATGCACCGATACCTATACCTATTAATGCATCTGAAACGTTCCTTGTGTTTTCTGGAACGTTTTCATGAATCAATGCTATGCCTGCAGCACTTACGGATCCCACGCCTTCAAGCAGGCGGCCAAATATCAAACCGTATATATTCTCAGGAAATGCACATATTATATTTCCTATTATAAATGTGGCTATTCCCATGTATATTACACTTTTTCTGCCTATTTTATCTGAAAGAATGCCAAATGGTGTCTGTGATAATGCCATTGTTATACCATAGGCACCTAGGGCTATGCCAGATAATAAAAGTGAATCTGTAAATTTATGACTGTAAATTGAAAACACAGGGAGCACTAAAAATAACCCCATTGTTCTAAGGCCAATTGTTGTTGTTACAAGGCCTATGATTCTTCTCTGATTCTTATCGAATCTTTTCATCATTTTAAATCACTTTGAAGAGGCTTAGCTGGAAGAATATTGATATAACTATAAGTATTGTCATTGTTTGATGCAGAGGAACTATGAATCCTGGTCTTGAAGCATTTTTATTTACAAATATGAATACAAGTATACCGATAATAATCTGAAGGCCAAGTATAAGTATTGCAACATTGTAACTGTAAAAGTATATCGATAAAACTATTAGGAATAAAAGAACACTAATGCCGTGAAATGTCCATATGTACTGTGCCCTGGTCTTTGGAAATTTAAAATAACCTATTGGTTTTTGAAACCCTCTCTGACCTGTTGTCATACCACCCATGAATATTACCAGGAAGAAAAAGTATATCGGTATGGTATTTACTATAAATGACCCTAGATTTCCATAATAGTCGGTAAAGCCTATTAAATATGTAAGCGCTGTGGAATATGCAAGTATGTCATGAAGCCCCTGGACAACAGACGGTGCCTTTCCTGCAAGTGTGTAAAGTGTTGCCATTCCAAGAAGCGCCGTTCCAACGATTAATATAAAACCTGTGATGGTCACAATATTAAAATGAAGTATCAAGAGCACAAGGGAGTTTATGCCAAGTAGGGTTGCCAGTATTCTATGCCATACCTCTGGATCGCCTGTTTTTGCCTTCTCGGGCATGTCCCTAGTGTATGGCCAGTTTGTTCCCAGTGAGAGCCCATAGCCGTAACCCTCAACGGTGCCACCAACTATAATTATCATAAATGCAAGCACGCTTTGAAACAAAAAATCATAATGAATTATATTTGATATCATTTAAACACCTCATTTAAATCCGGCCTTTAAATCTTCCTGAGATATGTTCTTTGATTTTAACATTTTCTCTTTTATAAACGTTCTAACATCGTAGAAGTATATATTATTGTAAGGGCATGCACGTATGCAGTCCCCAGAGCCAACACATTTTGTACTTTTGAAGTAACCATGCTTTATGAACTCTCCTGGCATTTCTGCAAGTCCAGTTTCACATGAGAATGCACATGCCTTGCTCTCACATGTTCTGCACAGATTTCTGTCGTGTACCTTTAATTTAAAGAGGCCAAGGTAACTGAAGATTCCAACAAATGTGCCAGTACTGCAGAAACCATACCGTCTGCACGGGCTCATTCCTGTAAATGGTATTGATATAAAAAATGCGTAAAATAGTATGTCCCAGAATATTATAACATAAAGGTATGCAGGGTCAATCCCATAAACACTGAATCTAACTAAACCGGTTTTCATATAATAATATGAAAATACAGATCCAACTATTGCAAATACCCATGAGGTGGATATAACAGGGTATAAATAATCCTGAAACTTTTTACCAATGGTTTTCCTGCTAATCTTTGATTCATAGTTGTATGGTATCATCGCCTGTGCTATGCTGCTGCCATACATTATTGTGTAAGGACAAATAGTTGAGCAATATGCCCTTCTGCCAAATAGTGATGCGAGCACTGCATAAACAGCATATGAACCGAGAATTGGTATAACAAGATAAGGATATATTCCCGCTTCATAACCTGTTGTTGGCCATAATGGTAATATATTATACCATACAGGATTGAAAAAATTTGGTCCAAGAACTGTATAAAAAGCATAGGCTATTATTGCAATAATAAGATTTATTTTCTTACCGGTATCCTTTAATTTTCTCATCTGAAATATAACAAGTGAACCCATTTCTAAGCCCGTTATAATAAGGAATTCCGGGGAGTTTATAACAGAACCTATTAAATATATACCGGCAAGTATGTATGATAATGGATTATTAAAGATGTAAACGCCGCCAAACCTGACAAGGTAGAATATTAAAAAGTTTGATATACCATAATTTGCAGGTACATATGCATTATAGAAAAGCTTTGAAAATGCAGATATATATTTAGAGTTCACAAAGTATAATGAGTAATCCTTGTATGTATTATAAATATCGAAGTACGGCTTAAAATTAAATATTGAAAAATTCATTGATGCTGCAAGAAACCATTCAGATACAAATGAAATTAATAGAACAATTGCAATTAAAGACCTTGTATCCTTTAATGTGTACTTTTTTATAACAACGTGCTTCTGAACAAGCGCAGAACTTATGCTTTCAGA
>JAKAYN010000118.1:2596-3896 GCA_021826785.1 Thermoplasmata archaeon
CTTTCCCTAAATATACTATCAAAATAGTAATACATTCCAAAGATTATAGCCATCGCCAAAAGTATCCATGCAAAGCCGAATGGCCTTAAGACAATGGAACCAATAAAAGTGCCTGCGGCCATTAGAAAATAATCTATAAAAACCATTTTTATGTGATGCGCATCATCTCTTGGAAGCAGCATCTTATGATCTGCTATATATTGCAGTGAGATAACCATAAATATAATCATTATAATGGTTTCCCCTAGTATACCAATGAAAATGAATTTATTATTGCCAAGAAGCGTTGGGGCGAACATATCCATAAGGAATATTGATATTGATGCATATTTATGCATCCTCTTTGGTTTGTAAACAAAGAAGATGACGATCATTTCAACGCTCATTGGTATTAAAAAATAAAATGTATTTATGCCATAGCTCAATGGCGTTATGAATGCAAGTGAATAGAGCAAATGATAGTAATCAAAATTAACTATTGTTGGATTAAATAAATAATAGAGGAATATTCCCATTGATACCTCATTCCATATTAAAAGGAAGGTAAAGCCTTCACCTATGCCACGTGTTAATCCCTTTCTTCCTATACCACCGTGTATAACGGCTATAAATGTTGCTACCAGTGGCTGTGTCATTAATGCCATACCAATAGCAAAGGATAATATCGTATCAAGCATGCCCCTCGTTGTTGTTATATAAAATGTAATTGCATTAAGCATGCTTGCCATCATTGCTGTAAATATTCCTATTGCGGCAACCTTTGCAAATGAAACAATGTATCTGTATTTAACAATATAAGCGAAAACAATAGTAATATATAATGTCATAAGGACTGCTGTCAACAGCCCGATGATAAACGTTATTTCATTCATATCATAATGTAATTTTGATCATTGTTTTATAATTAATTATAGAATATTTTCTACAATTAGATTTATTATAAAATGTTGGATAGGAGTTAAAATGAGGAGAGAAGTTATAGATAGCATATTGATCTCGGTTTTCACGCTCTATTTATTGGTATATTCGATTTATTCCGGTATAATATATATCTTCAGCAATAGCCTTTATCCGGCGGAGTACCAGTCTTTCTTTATTTTTATACCTTACATTGTTCTTCCATTCTTGGTTATATGGAACAAGAATAAAATGGTAGAACGTGTTTATGTATACTTTCTATTCCTTGGTTTTATATCATTTATAATATTGATAACAACTGATATTTATGAAACAATGTTGGAAATACTTGATATAGTTATCATAGAATTTTATACTGAAGTTCTTGATCAATTTTTCCAGA
>JAKAYN010000119.1 GCA_021826785.1 Thermoplasmata archaeon
GCATTATTTTTATTTTTATCTGTTTTATAATCTATTATAAGATACCGTGAATCAGATGAAAATATGGCATCTATCTTTCCATAGAATTTTAATTCGTAATTAATATCATTAAACATATCGTTGATATTTATTATAACAGATTTCTCGGCATCAACCTGCCTGAATCGAAGTTTTTCAAGCTCGTTTCTTATTGATAATACATTTTCATATATTCTTTTATCATCACAATTTAAATCACTGTATTTTATTTCATCCTTATACATTAGCTCCGCTATCGTATGCGCGTTCAGACCATATTCTGCTGCAGGGCCTGAAAAGTTAAGGTTTAATATAAAATACTTTAAAAATTCAAATGGTTTCTCCGTGTACTTTACAAGAGAATATGAAAGTATATTCTTTTTATCAAAATAATTGTATATTAAATCCCTTAACCAGGATTGCCTCTCAGATATAAAAATCTCATTATAACTCTGATTATAGCTATGCCTGCAGAGCCCATCTATAAAATAAATGCTGGAATAGGCCGGTTCACACAGAATAAATAATTTGTATTTGGCCCTGGTAAAGGCAACAAAGTCTATCCTTGTATCCTCTAGCTCGAGATCCTCAGAAACATCATAACCTGTGCATGCCTTTACAATTGAAAATGATATTGCATCTATAAATTTATCATATGATCTTCTTCTCTCAGGTAGATATATAACATTATCGTATGAAAGCCCCTTGGCACTGTGCACCGTTGTTATATATATATTTCCCGAGGAAATATTGCCTGACGAAACATCGCAGAGTGATATATAATTAAAAAAATCATTTCTTGTTGGCACATCTTCAAGTGTGAAGAATTCATTTAATGATTTAAATATTGAGACGGCAGCGTAATAATAATCCTTTCCGTATTTTAATGATACTGGTATAATATGCTCCGTGAAGATTTTTTTTATACCGTTAAATGTTAGATCCGTCCTTAGTCTTATTGTTGTGTTCGAGAAATCATATATATTAAAACTCTCAGGGCTTTCCCTGTACTTTTCAGAGATATTAAATGCCTCCTTGAGATTGCTGCTGCCAAATATTGTAAAAAGTGCTTTGATTATGCTTTCGGCATCATCGTAAAATAGACCTTTTAAAAATGTTATAATCTCCCTTTTTGCCTCGCCTGCCTGGAATGATATGCCATCGCAGCTGTATTTAATGCCTGCATCATCAAGAACTTTCGAAACTTTAAATAATTGATCGTTTGTTCTTACTATTATTCCGGTTTTTCCACTTAGATTTTTAATTATATCTATTATTGATGAATAATCATCTATTTCTATCACATCTATTAGATCTCCATCGCCATTATCACTTGAAAAATCCTTTATTTCATCTCTGTATATCCCTATATTTGATATGTATTTACCGGCGTATCTTAATATATTATTAACGCTCCTGTAGTTCCTTGACAGTGTTATTTTATCAAATTTTTTGTCTTTTATTATATCAGAGAAGATCTTTAATGAACCACCCTGAAAGCCGAATATTGATTGTTTTCTGTCTCCAACAGCGAAGATTTTATCGCCGGATGCCTCGGCAACCTTATACTCCAGCATGTTTACATCCTGAAGCTCGTCTATGAAAACGTATTTGTACCTTTTACCGTTGAAATTACTTAAAAATATGTTTAGCATATCAGTGTAATCAATACCGTTTTTGTGTTCTTCATAGTAACTGTATACGTAAATAAAATAATCCAGCATTTTTATTTCTTCTTCGAGTGTTATATTGCTTATCCTTTTTGATTTATAAAAATCTATTACGTTTTCCCTTATGTTTTCAATGCTTGATTTTATATCATTTATACCTATTCCAAAATTCTTTACAAATCTTATTGAATTTTCAAGCTTTGGAACAAGATTCTCAGTTATATACTCTTTTGAATAATTAAAGGCCTTTGAATCCTCCAATGCTTTGAGTATAAGATATCTCATGTAATGATTTGAAACAATGTTTTTATTCTCTATAAAATCCTTTATGTAATTATAGGCATGGCTATGAAATGTTGTTATATTTATATCCATTATGTTGATTTTTATATTCATTTTTTTAAGCATCGATTCTATTCTATCACGCATTTCATCAACGGCACGATTTGTAAATGTTATGCATAAAATGTCGGATGGATTTGTACCATTTGCTATTAAATTTACAACGTTCTCAGCTATTGTCATTGTTTTTCCTGTGCCAGGATTTGCAATGATTAAGGTATTTTCCATTGGCATAATATCATTAATTTATTAATAACCTTATTGAAGCCCTTTAATATTGCCATAATCATCGATATCAATGTTTTCCGCTGCAGGCCTCCTTGGAAGCCCGGGCATTGTCATTATGTTTCCAAGCATTGGTATTATAAAGCCAGATCCTGAATTTATAATTATGTCGTTTATTTTAATATTAAAGTTCCTTGGCACGTTTAAAAGCCTGGGATTATCGCTTATTGATGACTGTGTTTTTGCCATGCATACATAGAAATTATTGAAATTATTATCGTTTATTAATTTAATCGCATGCCTTGCCAAATCAGAAAATTCGACTTCTTTTGCACCATAGACTTTCATTGCTATTTTTAATATTTTCTCTTCTGGATCGTCATTTATTTCATAGATAAATTTTGATTCGTGTTCATTTATATGTTTCAAAACCTTTTCTGCAAGTTCAACAGTACCGGAACCGCCTTGCTTGTATGCATCTGAAACTGCAAAATCTATGCTGTTTTTTGTTAATATATTCGATACTGCATTGATTTCATCATCAGAGTCATTTGAATGCCTGTTTATTGCAACAACTGGATCAAATCCAAATTTTCTCACGTTTTCAACATGCCAGAGCAGATTTTCAGAGCCCTTTATAACGGCTTCTGGATTAGGTTCGTTTATTTTACCACCACCATGATATCTCATTGCACGTATTGTTGCAACAATTACCACTGCTGATAATCTTAAATTAGAAAGCCTTAAAACAATGTCGATAAACTTTTCAAAGCCAAGATCTGACCCAAAGCCCGCCTCTGTTACAAGATAATCAAACATTTTTAATCCAATAATATCACCAAGAATGCTTGATGTGCCATGCGCAATATTACCGAAAGGACCGGTATGTATTATTGCAGGTACGTTTTCGGATGTCTGTGCAATGTTTGGCCTTAATGCATCAACAAGCAGTGCAGACATGGCACCATGGGCGTTTATATCCCTTGCAAACACCGGCTTTTTGTTATTATATCCTATCATAATGTTGCCAAGCCTATGCTTAAGCTCTTTATAATCCCTGGACAACGCAAGTATCGCCATAATCTCGGATGCTGCCGTGATCACGTACCTATCACCCATCATAACACCGGTATTTTTATCACCTGCACCAACTATAACATTCCTTAAGGATCTATCGTCCATATCAATGGTTCTTGGGAATGTTATATTCTTTGGGTCCAATTTTAGATTGTTGCCATGGTAAATATGATTGTTTATCATGGCTGATAAAAGGTTATGCGCTGCTGATACAGCTGGAAAATCACCGGTAAACATTAAATTTATTTTATCAGATGGTTCAACAGTAGATCTCCCACCACCAGTGGCACCCCCCTTAACACCAAAACATGGCCCTAGGGACGGTTCCCTTATGGCTATACCTGCATTCTTTCCAAGAATTTTTAACGCGTTGCCAAGACCTATGGCTGTGGTGGTTTTGCCCTCACCTGCAGGTGTCGGTGTCATGGCCGTTACAAGTATTAATTTTCCATTGCCTTTATTTTTTAGATAATCGATTATTCTAAGATCGAGCTTTGCAAAATATTTGCCATATTTATCATAGAGGTCTTCTGGTACAAGGC
>JAKAYN010000120.1 GCA_021826785.1 Thermoplasmata archaeon
ACTAATTGCCATGGGAGGTACCTTTGCCTTCTCAGCTTTCTCCGGCTCATCAAGCATATCCACTTACAACCAGGCAGGTCACATGGACTGGAGCATTAACGGCAATTTAACAAAAACCAATGCCAACAATACACCAATAACAGTCATAGGCCCAAATGGGCATATATACGAAATAGGTGTTGCAGAACCATACCACAGTAACAACGGCGTCTATAATCTACCACTTGGAGCCGTAAAATACACAACACTAAGCACATATAAATATACTGTAAACGTGACAAACTTGGCACCAGGAGAGTACTTCGAAATACAATTTATTGTTTCAAATACTGGCACAGTTGGATTTGTAGCAATGCCAACAGCTTTAATGAACACAACCTCATACAATGCGGTTTATGATGATCCACCGTTACCACCGCCTCCTCCACGTCCACCAACCTCAACACCAACACCGCCATCTTCAACTCCACCAACTCCAAAACCAATGTATCCAATAAATGCGACACAGGTTACATATTCAAACTTTATGAGTGACTTACAGTCTTACACCGGATATATATACAATCTATCATACTCAAAGAGCACAGGCGTTGGCGTTTCATTAAGTCCATCAGGCACTGCAATTATCGATCTATGGATAGGGCTTGGCAACTCAAACGGTAAGGATGTAAATTACTATCAAGACTCTGATATGACACTTACGTTTTCCATAAGTGTTATATCCGATCCGTAAATTAATTTATTTTTATATTTTTTATTTTGTTGTAACTATAATCTCATCACTAAGCACCATTATTGTATGTTCGGCCTGTGATATAAAAGAATTTTTATGTTCCTTAAGCACCGGGAATGCAGAAATATATCTTTCACCAAGCTTCTTCTTTATATAAGATTCATAATCGGGCATTATCTTTGCCACCCAGCGCTCCGCAAACGGTATAGTTTTAAAATTTTTGTATATCGTTTCGTTCTTATCTATTCTCGTCTCCTCAACGATGTATATATTCCCTGGCATTCCATTATGTATCATGCCTATGCCAGTGCTGGCAAATGGCTCAACTGCAATTACCTTGTCACTCTTTAATCTTTCACCATTTCCATCATTATAATTTGGAATAAATATCTCTGAGTGCAGATCATATCTGTTTATACCGTGTCCTCCCAGGTTCTTTATTGGGTTAAAGCCATAAGAATTTATTGTATCTGCAATGGTATTGCCTATTGCATATAATTCTATTCCAGGTCTTATAATCTTTATTGCATTATTTAATGCCTCCCTTGTGGCATCTATTAGATCTGAGAATTTTCCTGTGTTGCCAACCTCAACGGTTGTGGCGTTATCGGACATGTATCCATCAACCATGGCACCAAGATCAACCTTTACAAGGTCTCCTGTCTTGAACTTTTTTTTATCGTTTTCGTATGGCGTATAGTGGGCCGCCTCGTTATTTATGGAAAGATTTACCGGAAATGATGGCATTGCACCGTTATCTTTTATAAATGCCTCTGTTTTTTCAGCAACATCATAAAATAATGCCCCGGGCTCTATAAGGCTTTGAGCGTACTCGAGTGCCATTCTTCCTATTTTCCCTGCCCGAAGGTATTTTTCCTTTATATCGCTATCCATGCAGGATCATTCAATGATCGTTTATTAATTTTCTATGGGCTGTAAAAAACCTTTATTTTATTATATGTATCATAATCAAGCAATGACCTTAGCTTTTTTAGCACATTTTCATAATTGTAATTAAACCTTTTAAACGTAAAGGTATTTTTATCCGAATCATATAAAACATAAGATGGCATGTAATTTAGATCCCTTGGCTGACCTGCACTGCCAGGATTTATTATTTTATTTCTGTACATCATCATGAAGTGTGTATGCCCAACAAGGATAAAATCGTAATTTTGGGTAAATTCCCTTTTTTTATATAATAGTTCAGCCTCTGTAGCAAATAAATAACCATTTAAATTGTTTAAAGGGCTTCCATGGGTGGCATAGAATCTTTTGTTGTCAATATCAAATTCCGAATAATTTTTAAACCCTTTCATATAATTTATATCGTTTTTATCAAGCAATTTCATTGTAATTTCTTTCCTTGTAATTTCACTGAGCTCATGCATATCAAAGGAGCACATGCAGTCTGTATTGTAAACAACTGCATTATCATGATTTCCCATTATGTTAATATCGCTTTTATCCCTAAGATAGTCAATTACAAGATCAGGCTCAGGGCCATAATCAACGGCATCTCCTAGAAATATCATTTTATCATAATCATCGTTTATCGAGCTTAAAGCATCGTAATTTCCATGAATATCAGATATAATAATAACCTTCATAGTTATGAATAATTATTTGTTTATATTATTTTTGTGCATATATTATATATATAAAATGCATTATTCGATATGAACTTCGGCTTTTTTGTAAATCCACTGGCAGGCTACGGCGGTGCAATTAACAATAAGGGCTCAGACGATTTAAAAATAACAGACCCTGAGAAATCCGTTTCAATAAAAATAGCAATGAAATTTATAGAAAATGTGTCAGATAAAGACACATTTTATTTACCATCAGGATACATGGGTGAATATATATTTAGATTCAATAACAAAAGAAATTATAAAATTATATACAAATCAGAATGGCCAAGTTCTAATATAGACACATTAAACTTTTTAAAAGAATTAAAAAATTTTAGTATTGATTATCTAATCTTTGTTGGCGGTGATGGAACTGCAAGAGATATTGTTTCATCAAAAATAGAGGTGCCTGTTATAGGCATACCTGCGGGAGTTAAAATGTACAGCTCTGTTTTCTGCATAAACGTTAAACATGCTGCCATGCTTTACAAAGATATTCATAATTACATGGAATCCATAGAATCTGGGGTTTTTGACATAGACGAGGAATACTATAGATCTGGCTTATTAAAAATAAAGTTCTTTGGTTATTTAAAGGTGCCTGTTTCATCAAACATGGTTTTAACATCAAAGGCGGAATATAACAATGATGATGCCTATGATATATCAGAATATTTAATTAATAATATGGATGATTCCTATTATATAATAGGCCCTGGAAAAACATGCAAAACATTAATTGAATCTTTAGGTTATAAAACAAATATTTTAGGTTTCGATGTAATAAAAGATAAAAAATTAATAGCCCAGGATGTTGATGAAGAGTTTCTTTATAAAATATCATTAAATCAGATAACAAAGCTTGTAATATCACCAATAGGTGGCCAGGGTTTTGTCCTTGGCCGCGGGAACAAGCAGGTATCTTCTAGGGTCTTTGATTTAATCGGTTTTAATAATTTAATCGTTATCTCAGATAAAAGCAAGATTGTTAACCTTAAAAGTCTTTATATTGATATAAATACATCACTGGAAATACCAAGGTATTTAAAGGTTCTTACAGGCTATGGCATTTACACATTAAAAGAGTTAATTAAATAACATTCAAAAGATTTTTTATCTAATTATTATTCATGCTTTATGTTACTATCAGTTGATGGTGGTGCCACAAAGACATTTGCGGTTGTTTACGATGATTTAAATAAAACCGTTGCCGGCATTGGCGTTTCAGGGCCAAGTAATGTAAGATCGGTTTCAGAGGAGATATCAAAAAAGAATATATTAAAGGCAATGGAAAATGCACTTAACATGGCTGGCAATCCAGAGATAAACAATTCATTTTTTGGTATAGCAGGTTACGGCGATTCAAAATACCATAGCGATATGCTGAACAGGATTGTTTCATCGATAAGTCAGAATTATACAATAGATAACGATGGTAATGCCGGGACATTTCTTGTTACACTTGGAAACGATGGTGTTGTTACTGCAATAG
>JAKAYN010000121.1 GCA_021826785.1 Thermoplasmata archaeon
CCATTAAATTATCCCTGCATTCTATGTCATGGAAAACGTTTGAAAAGAATACCTTATTATGCTGAGGTAGATCTATGTTGCATATATTATCGTTTATGATCTGAACCTTTTTATTATCTTTTATTTTTTCTTTAATCATTGATATTGCGTCATGATTGTACTCTATTGCATAAACGCAGCCGCACCTCAAAAAACTTGAGAATAAACTTGAATAGTAACCATCACCGGCACCAAAATCTATAATTCTATCATTTGGCTCTATGTTCATGGCCTCAACAACCTTAGAATCTGGTATATATAATTTCCTCATCTCAGCTATTCTTTTTCTATCAAATTTCATAATCAAATATAAAATGATATTTAATAATATTATCTTTTATCTATTGGAATTACTTCCCTTTTCTCTGGTCCTATGTATATTGCCCTTGGCCTTATTAATCTCTCCTCACTCTCAACGTACTCTGATATATGTGCAACCCAGCCAACAACCCTTGAAAGTGCAAACAGTGTTGTGAACATGTAAAGCGGAAAGCCAATCTCATTGAAGACTATGCCTGAATAATAGTCTGTGTTTGGAAAGATCTTCTTCTGGCCGAAGCTCTTTACACCAAGGTCTTCGAGTTTCTCGGCAAGCTCAAGAAGTTTTTTCTGTTCTGCTGTTTTTGCATTTTTATTTGCAAGATCCTTGAAAATTAACATTCTTGGATCGTATGTTTTATAGACCCTGTGGCCAAAGCCCATTAATCTCTTTTTGTTGTTTATAATATTCTCATTAAACCATGAATCCACGTTTTCTGGAGATTTTATTGCCAGAAACTGTTTATATGCTGCCTCTGCAGCACCACCATGGAGTGGCCCCTTTAATGCTGCTATTGCTGCGGTAACGCATGAATACATATCTGACAGAGTTGAGGAAGCTACTAGTGCAGCGGTTGTTGATGCTGGCACCTCGTGATCTATATATAATATTAAAGCGGCATTCATCGCCTTTATTTTATCCTGATCTATTCCTGAGTCAAAGCATGCATTTAAAAATGCCTCGGCGTAACCCTTTTTCTCAGGATCTTTTATCTCCTTTCCGTCCCTGTATCTAAAAACCGCGGAGACTATTCCAAGTGCACGGCCCATGATCTCTGCGGCCTTCTTGCGGTCCCTTTCCTTATCCCATGCGTACTCATCAGTACTCAATGAGGCAAAAGCTGCCTCCATAATTGCCAGTGCATCGCCATCCTTTGGCATATTTTTTATAATGTTTTTTACATTTTCTGGAACTATATAATTTTCCATGACCTGTTTTTTAAATCCTTCAAGCTCCTCTTTTTTAGGTAGCTCGCCATAAAACATTAGATATGCAACCTCTTCGAAGGAGCAGTGTTCAACGAGATCCTTTATATCATAGCCCCTGTACCTTAATTCGCCCTTCTCGCCATCTATTGATGTAAGTGATGTGTACTTTATGAAAACATCCTCAAGACCAAGACTTATACTCATATTAATCACTTCCCTCCCAGTCATTATCATTAATATTTCCAAGATTTTTTATAATGTCCTTCTCTCTAAAAAGATCCCTTGTCGATATTACGCCTGTAACTTTCCCGGATTTTGATTTTACTATCAAATGCCTTATGTTATGCTTGCCCATTAGGGCTGCTGCTCTTGTTATTGGTTCATCCTCGTTTATAAATATTAGGTTGTTCATTGTTGCTATTTTTGATATACTATCGCCAACAGGGATTGATTTTGCTATGGCCCTGATTATATCACGCTCAGTGACTATGCCCATTAAATTATCCGGAATTCCGATAAGTACGGATCCTTTATTTTCACCGGCCATTATGCTGGCAGCCTTTTCAATGCTCTCGTTGCCATTTATATAAAGTGGCTTTTTGTTCATTGCGTCCCTGACTGAGATCCCCATGCCCATTTATTTATACTTAAAACATAAACATTATGTTTAGGAATTATATTAAATGGAAATTTTTAAGATAATAAAAATCTTTTTTTATTTAAAACGATAATGAATTATGAACGAATACGACGTTATAACACTAGGTGCCGGTGGCGCGGCCTATCCGGCGGCATTTAAGCTAAAGGCCTCGGGCTATGATGTGCTAATGATAGATAAATAGGGAGTAATGTCACGAAACTGCCTTTCGGAAGGGTGTGTACCATCAAAGGCGATTATAGAGAGTGTTCATAAATACAGTATTTTGAAAAATCTAGGAGAATTCAACATTGATTATAAGAAGATTATTGAACATAAGGATAAAGTGCAGAAATTACGTTACGATGATCATGCCCGTGAACTAAACGATGCTGGACTTAAAATATTAAAGGGAACTGCAAAACTCATCGATGATAATATTGTGGAGGTTGACACTGGCACAGGAACTGAAAGGTACCGTGCAGAAAATATAATAATAGGAACCGGCGCGGATACATTTATACCAAAAATAAATGGAAGCGAGCTTACTGTAACCAGCCACGATTTCTATTCAATGAATCCAAAAATAAATTATGTACCAAGGGATATAACAATAATAGGTGGCGGGTACATAGGCGTTGAAACTGGATCATTCCTTTCAATACTTGGATCGAAGGTCACAATTATAGAGATGCTTGATAGAATACTTGAAAGCATGGAAACTGACATAATCGATAAATTAATACCGCTGCTGCCAAATATGGATGTAAAAACCTCAAGCGAGGTTAAATCCATAGAGAAATACAATGATAAATTGAAGGTTATATTAAATGATGGCGAAATTATTTCAGATGTTGTTATGATGGCGGCAGGAAGGCATCCTGTGCTGCCTGAAGGCCTTGATGACCTTGGAATAAAGTACACAAAGCATGGAATAAATGTAAATATGTCAATGCAGACTAATGTTAAAAATATATACGCAACCGGTGATGTAAATGGAATAACACCATTGTTCCATGCGGCAAAGAGGCAATCAATAGTTGCTGCAAACAACATCATGGCTGGAAATGTTCCTGTTGATTACTTTGATCCTCTGGCAGTTCCGTTTACATTATATACCATACCGCAGCTTGCCTACGTTGGTATATTGCCTGCCCAGGCAGAAAAGCTTGGAATAGAGCACCATGAGGCAGTATACGATATGAAAAAGGATTCATTGGCAGAGATAAACAATGAAATTTACGGTGAAATATGCCTTGTTTTCGATAATAGAATGAAGATAATAGGTGGATATGTAATAGGCAATGATGCTGGAAACATTATAAATGAGATAGCACTCTGTGTCTCAAAGGGCCTTGGTTTAAGGGATCTTGCCGAGATGTCGCATCAGCACCCAATGTCCTTTGAGGGGCTCGATTCTGCAGCAAGAAAGTTCTATTGATTTTTTATTTGAATTGTTTTTATATTTAATTAATTGATGATTTTATTTTAAAATACGTTAATAAATATTCTATTCTGTCATATGTATGCAATTTTTAGCAAAAATAATAATAATTTTTTACAAAGATTTATTTTATGAAAAATAACATTTAAATATGATATTTTAATCATAAATATGATTAAAATGGATAAAAAAATAAGAAACATTATTTTAATTGTGGTCATCGTTTTGTTAATCGGTGCTGCATTTGCAGGTGGCTATTATTATAAACCCATCAAAAAAATTACAGGCATTAAATATAATGAATATCTTGATGGAATACCTGTGTCCGATGTTTATTATAAAAACAATATGACAGGTATCGTAAAAATAGGGCCATCATCGTATATTGAATATGCAAACAGCAATTCACGTGATAATACATACCACGGAAACCTTTCAGCAAAATGGACTTTAAAACAGTATGATGCCTGTCATATTGTTTTTATAATAA
>JAKAYN010000122.1 GCA_021826785.1 Thermoplasmata archaeon
TATTGAAATTGTAAAATAATTAATAATGCCTTCATTGAATAATGGCACCATGAAATCAATGAATCCAAGGATCATTATTATAAAATAAGATTTTTTTCGTCTTATAAAATATAATGATGCCATCGATCCCCAGGCACCATGTGCAAACAATGATGATAATCTATCAAATGTATGATATAACATATATTCCAAAAGCTGATTATTGCCAAGATAAAGCACTGTATTTTTGAATGATTCATATATTATTTTTGATGCCGGTGCATTCGATGCTATTAAATAGTATGATATTAAAACGTCTGGTAACGTTATGCCTGATAAAAATCCAAGAAAGATTGCATTTTCCCAGAATGCAAGTGAAACGCCAAAATCTATTGGCTTATCTATTTTGAATATCACTGCAAATAGAAAGGCAAGGCCAATCTCGAAAATTGCCGTTTGGCCTCCATAATATAAACCCTGTATGTAATATGGATAAATAATAATATAATTTAATGTAAGCTCCTGAATAACTATCTTTAATGCTATTGCAATGAAATATGAAATCGCAGCAACACCAAAAACCTTGGCATTTACCTTTAAAATAAGAATTGGCAAAGTACCTATTATTATAGTTATCAATGGCCATAAAAGGCTCAGAGGATTTATTTGTGGTATCATTATGGTTTGATTAATATTTATTTATAAATTTTTTTATTTTTAAATATAAGTGCAGTTTATAGGTACATAAATTTCTATGCATTTGATTTAACAGCAGCCTCAGAACGATTTTCTTTTCCTCTTAATATTGAGAGTATTACCGCAACGATCAATATTATAAGTGACATAATAAGTGCAGATCTAATACCAGACATAAATTTACCCGCTATTGTTCCAACGATATTATGCAGGCCTAGAAAAACCTCAAATGCAACGTATCTTGGAACTGTTATCGACGCTATTGTTATCGCAAGAACATAGCTTATTAATGTTCCTATGTTTGCAAACGTTCTTAGTATTCCTGAGGAAACACCGTAAAAACCCTTTGGTGCGTTTGCCATAACAGCACTGTTGTTTGCAGGATAGAATAATGATGTGCCGAGCCCACCGATTAGTGACGCAACAATAACAAAGTACAACGGTGTTACAGTGCTAAAGCTCATGTATGTAAGAACGCCGGCCATCATCATTGATAAACCAATTGTTGCAGGAATTCTTGATCCGATTCTATCACTGAGCCTGCCTGCAAATGGTGCAATTACAGATCCAAGAACATATCCTGGAACTAAAAGAAGCGATGCACTTAACGGTGTTAATCCACGAATGCCCTGGAGGTACATTATCACTATGAAAACAACTGAAAGGTATCCCATGCTCTGGAAGAATGATGCTAATATTGAAAATGAAAATACATGATTTTTAAATATTTTCATATTTATTATTGGATACTTTGCAATTCTTTCAATAAATATGAAGATTATTAAAACTATGATTCCTAGTAAAATCAATGATGTATTAAATATATCAACACCGTAGCCTGTTATGTTTGATGCACCATAGGTTATTAAGACCAGCGATAATAAAAGTGATATAAAGCCAGGTATATCTGAATGTGATTCTATTTTTTTATCGTCCTTTATGTTGATTATACCAAGTATGGCCGCGATTATGCCTATCGGCACATTTATATAAAATATGTACTCCCAACCTATATATGTTGTTATTAATCCACCAACAAGAATGCCAAGTGTTGCTCCTGTTGTCCAGCCTATTGATGTGTATCCGTAAGCCTTGCCACGTTCATTTACCGGAAATATATCAGCAACTATTGCGCCACTGTTTGCCTGCATCAGAGCACCACCAAATGCCTGAACAGCCCTAAATGCAATCAGTTCATCTGCAAAAAATGATGTGCCTGCCAGGGCAGAGCCAATTGTAAATATTATAAATCCTGAATTGTACATCTTCCCACGGCCAAGTGAATCACCAATCCTGCCAAGCTGCGTTGTCATTACAGCTATGACTAATAAATACATTATGATAACCCAGATGGTCGTTGACAGTGAAGAGTGAAGATCGCTGGTTATATCAGGAAGGGCAAGTATTACCGCCGTTGTGTCTATACCGGTCATCATCAGGCCAAGGACTATCACAAACAGGGCAATCCTTCTGTTCATATTTTATTATAAAAGATGCCTATTTAACTATTTATAATAAAATTTTTTTATAAATTTATGATCTCAATCCATGGATTTAAGGGAAAGGGTTGATAAATATATTAAAATGGAGGATGAGGCCATTAGTAAGATAAAAATATCTGTTCCTGAGATCTCATATTTTGGAACTATGGCAAAGGATTTTATGGATATGATAAAAAATTACTATAATGATGCTTTGTATTTTTATAAAAAGAATGACCTTGTAAATGCATTTGCAGCACTCAACTATTCATATGGCTGGATAGACGCAGGTATAAGGCTTGGTATATTCGATGGTGGCCCGGATTACAAGATGTTCACACAGTACAAATAATTATTTATCATCAAGACTTTTTTCAAATTCTTTCATTATTGGCTCAAGCCTTCTCTCCAGAGATCCCCTTGTTCTCTGATATGATTCTATGGCCTTGTTAAGGTTATTTCCAATCTCATCGTAATCCTTTACAAATGTTTCAAGTCTTGATCTGAACTCCTTTATTTTTGATATAAGATTATTTATATTTGATGATAGTTCCTTTTCATTCCAGCCTGCATGAACCGTCATTAAGAGCGATATTAATGTCACAGGTGTTGATACAATAACATGATTCGAAAGAGCGTTTTCTATAATATCCCTGGCATTTTCCATGATTATTGATAAAAGTGATTCTAATGGCAGAAACATTATCACAAAATCGACTGAACCCTCAAGGTTTTGCCAGTATTTTTTTGACTGCAGGGTTTTTATATGGTTATTAAAATCATCTATGTACTTTTTTAAATGCTCTGATCTTATCCTTTCGTTTGATTCGTCCATATAATTTAAATATGAATTTAATGGAACCTTTGAATCGATAATAATTTTTCTTCCATTTGGTAAATTTATGACCATATCCGGCCTGTATTCATTGTTTATTGTCACCTGCTCATTGAAGTCACAGTATGGATTCATGCCTGCTATTTCTACTATACGCCTTAATGTGATTTCACCCCATTTACCGCGCACTGATGGGTTCTTTAATGCGTTTGCAAGCTGCTTTGTATCGTTATCTATTTCGTTCATGTATCTTGAAAGATTTTCTATGCTGCTCTTTAAGCTTCCTGCATCAAGCTTTCGCTCATTTTCAACACGCTCTATGTATTCCCTGTATGATTTTAATGATTCATAAACAGGTTCGATAATATTCTTTATTTCGAGCTTGTTTTTTTCATTCATATTTGATATAACCTCTGCGTTTCTATCAATAAGCCTCTGGGAGTTTTCCTCGAGAACCTTTTGATAGTAAAGCTCAATATCATTTTTTATGCTTCCGGCTACTGATCTTGATATTGCTTTTGAAATAAAATAGAATATTAAAATGCCTATTAAAATACCCAAAAGCAGGCCGTATACAAATTCAAGCATAGATAATGATAATTATCTAACTTAAAAATTATTTGTTTATAGAATAATACCTTCTTAATTTTCCATCATGATCGTATATGTCCCTGTACTTTATCTTACCGGACCATAAAAGCATTGTAATTATAACATGCAGCTCAATTATTTCTATTCCGGTATGTTCTGATATTTCCTTTATATTGTAATATGAATCAAGATTATTATCAAGAAATGATGTTACTAAAGATTCTGCATTTGTATTATTTTTTGATTCAATGTCGTTA
>JAKAYN010000123.1 GCA_021826785.1 Thermoplasmata archaeon
ATTAAGAAAAATTATATTATCTTCTAGATAATGTGATAAAGACGCCTATTAGTGTTATTGCAGATCCTGCGATTTCAAGAATATCAGGATATATCTTAAGTATAAGAAACGTCATCATGTATGCGAATACGGGAACAATCAATGAACCTGCACTTGCCCTTATTGATCCAAGTATCTTAACTGAGTTAAACCAAAGGTAAAAGCCAACTGCCTGTGCCAGAATGCCAAGGATAACAAGAAGGCCTATAATATAAAGTGAATACTTAAAATAAAAGTAAACAGGAGTAATAGCAAGAACTATTGGAAAAGCAAATGCGTTCATAAAAGCATTTAATCTCAACGTATTTGATGACTTAAGGTTTCTTGAAAAGTATACTGTTCCGCCGGCCCAGGAAATACCACCAAGCAGTGATATTAAAACCCCAAGGTCAAAACTTGCCGATGTTATTGATAATGCAATTCCAGAAAAACCTATTATTATTCCTATTATATATCTGATGGATACCTTTACACCAAGCAATATTTCAATAATTATTACAAAGATTGGCTGTGTGTATATCATAACAGCGGCAAGACCAGGATTCGATGATATTGAAACGCCAACATTTAAAAACAACATGAAAGCGACAATGTTCAATAAGGCGTTTATTATCTCCTTTTTACCATACTGATATTTTCTTGATATTAATAAAAAAAAGATTGCCGCTATACCTATCCTTGTCCATGTTATTATTATAGGAGATATATAAGCTGCAATGATCTTTGTTAATGGATATGTTAATCCCCAAATAATGGCAAGTATAATAAGATATAATACACCAATTGAGGCCTTATTTTTCATTATTAACGATGGGATATTATTATTAAAATTTTAAATTTCACTGGATAAACCTAATTTATCCTAAAGCATTTCACAATTGTAAAAAATTAATTACTAAATTATTTATTACAAAATGTTTAAATAATTATAAGCAATATCAGTTTATAAAATTTGTTATTAAAACAAATTGGGTGATATAATGGAAAGCTATGATAAAAGATACACAAACTTCCTCATGGCATTGCTTGCAATGATAATAGTTGCGGTAATGTACGTTGAGGGCATGCTTACACCATCATTACCATCAATAGCTGAGGGTTTCCATGTTACGGTTGACCAGGTAAGCCTTGTTCTTTCAACATATCTGTTAACAGGTGTTGCATTAAGCCCTGTAGTTGGCAAGCTTGCGGATCTCTATGGAAAGAAAAAAATGATGTCAATTGTGATGATTATATATGCGGCTGCAGTTTCAGTTACAGGCTTCTCGCCTGATTTTACATTTATGGTTATATCCAGGGCCGTTCAGGGTATAGGCCTAACAATAATGCCACTTGGAATGGCCATAGTGCGTGAGCAGTTTCCAAAAGATATAGTGCCCAAGGCCCAGGCGCTTATAAGTGGAATGTTTGGTGCAGGTTTTGCCGTGAGTTTGCCTCTTGGATCCTTAATATCGAATTATTATGGCTGGAGAATGACTTATCATACCGCGATACCATTTATACTTGCATTGGCGATACTTACAATTATAAAGGTTCGTGAATCAAAGTATAGAAGATCAAATGTAAAGGTTGATTACATTGGTGCATTATTGCTTGGTGTGCCGCTGGCACTGATAGTTCTTGCAATGTCTGATGGCTCATCATGGGGCTGGACATCAAGCCTATTTACATCAATGATGTTAACAGGTCTTCTTTTATTAATTCCAATGGTTATCTATGAAAGGAGATATTCAAGAAATGGGCGTGAGGCAATATTCGATATAAAGCTTTTATCCCAGAGGAACGTTTTGGTTGCAAACATTGCACTAACAATTGCAGGTATGGGAATGTATCTATCAATGCAGGCACTTTCATATAAATTTGAAACACCATCACCGTATGGCTTTGGCCTGTCAATACTCGGAACAGGAATATCAATGGTTTCATTTGCCATTGGAATGATTTTGTTCTCGGTAATTACCGGAAGAATAATATTAAATATAGGTATAAAGCCACTGGCCGTTGCCGGCTCCTTTTTATCTGCAATAGGCTTCTTCTTACTGGCAGAATCACCTGATTATTACATGACACTTTTGGACGAATTTATCATAGGTTCAGGTATGTCAATAATGAATTCCTCAGTGATAAACCTTCTTGTTCTGTCAGTTGACCCAAAGGATATGGGTCTTGCAACATCAATGAACAGTACATTCAGGTACATAGGCAGCAGTGTTGGCGCCCCTGTTGCCGGCTCGGTACTATCATTTTACACAGTTTCAAGCATCGTAAAAACATCCAGTGGTATAACAAGGTTTTCTTTCCCAGATGGCACAGCATACTTCTATGCATTCATCATTGGTTCAGTAGCATTAATATTATCAGCATTTCTGGTACTATTTGCAAGGGAGATACTTGGAAAAAGGAGCCTTAAACTAGATAAAAACAATGATAAAAGTATAGAAAAATCAATTTAAAAATTTAAACTATTTTTAAAAATTATAGTAATAGAAATTATAGTAAAGTGGTACGTAATCACCGCCATAATATATTAATCCATAGTCGTTGTATGGTATCGTTCCATTGAAATTATACCAGTAGTTACCTCCCTGATAGCCTGTACCTATTATACTTCCAGAGAGCTTAAAGCCATTAAAGTAATGTGCTATGTAAGCCGGTTGTTTTGTTATGTTCCATCTATCCTTATAAACAGCGTGATTTCCAGTATATATTGAAACATCAGGGCTGTACGCCGTTAAAACAACATCAAAGTAATTGTTATATATTGTTTCATTGGAGCTGAAAATTGCAACTCCAAGAGGTGCTCCCCAGATATTCGTTGCATTTTCAAATGTATTGTTGTAATCGTATAAATCATTAAAATAGTAATTGCCCCAGATCGTTACGTTTGGGCTGTCAAATGTTAAAAGACCGCTGTCCATTACATTAAATATATTTGAATCTATGAGCATTTTTGTCGAGTTCCATATTAAAACATTTGCAACCGGAAAACCAGAAAGCGTTTCTGGGAAGTATCCTGATATTGGCGAGGACCATAATGTTATATTTGAATCATTGTAGAATTCATAGTTCATATAGTTGTATCCTGGTAGATCATAGAACTGTATTATATTATTATATTCAGGATTGTCATAAAGAATGTACATCGATGGCATGTTGTAAAATACTATGCTTACATTTACATCCATTAAAAGCACTCCAGAAAATACTGGGAAACCATAATCATTGAATTCCTCAAACAAAGAACTTATTGGAAACAGCTCGTTACCAGTTATTATGTATGGATTATTGTATGTACCGTTTCCGGAATATGATATATTTTTTACCTGATTGTTATTAAAGGCGTATAATGGTGTATATATTCCATAGAAGCTATTTCTATTCAATGTTAAAGATGAACCAGGTTTAAAGTATGCCGGTGTATAATAGCTTAGCATGGCAATTCCTGAATATGTGCCCGCTGGGAGGTAGTAATTATAGCTTCCATTCTTAGACAATGGCATCCAGGCTGCTAAACTTTCATTAAAGTACATGCCTGGCGATACAAATGCAAATGCATTAGATGGGCTTATTCTTCCTGAGAATTCTGCCATTCTATTTGAGGATGATATATTCCACATGCCGTAAACAAAAGAAGGCCCTGTTGTAAGGTGTTCTGTTGAGCCTGTCCATGATACGGCTATGCCCTCTGATGTCTCTCCAGTTTCAGAGCCAACATCATAGGCAGACGGTACATTTTTATAAACGTTTCCATCAAGATA
>JAKAYN010000124.1 GCA_021826785.1 Thermoplasmata archaeon
GATATTTACCATCACAGATACGATACGCATATGATATAAATCCTATTTACAATGAAGGTATATATGGCAATGGAACAACAATTGCCATTGTTGATGCCTATGGCGACCCATCAATAAACTATGATATCTCAGCATTTGATAATCTGACAGGCCTTCCACCTGTGAATTTAACAGTGCTATATCCTGAGGGCACAGTTTACCAGCAGAACAGCGGATGGGCAACTGAAACGGCACTTGATGTTGAATGGGCCCATGCAATAGCACCAGGTGCATCAATAAAGCTTGTAATAGCACCAGGCTCTGGAACATCTTTAATAGATGCCGTTGCTTATACTATATACCACCATATTGGAAATATAATATCACTTAGCTGGGGTGAGCCTGAATCAGAAATGGGTATATCAGAGCTTAAACTTTTGAATAATATCTATAAAGATGCGGCACTAAATAATATAACGGTTCTTGCGGCCTCTGGGGACAATGGATCATACGACACGACATCACATCTTGCCGTTAATTTCCCAGCATCTGATCCATATGTACTTGGTGTCGGTGGCGTTAATCTATACTTTAAAAACGGTGAGCCCGTTGAAACAGCATGGGGCGGTATAGCAGATGGTACATCATTTGGCAGTGGCGGCGGTTATTCAAGCTATTTTGAAAAACCATACTATCAAAACCCCCTCGATTATAATAGCACACACCGTGGGGTTCCTGACGTTTCAATGGTCGCAGGCAGAAGCACACCAGTTTTTATAATAGTTGGCGGCAATGCAGAGGCAGTTGGTGGAACAAGCGTTGCAACACCAATATGGGCTGCAATAGTTGCACTTATGGATCAGTATATGAACAGGTCCATGGGATTTATAAATCCATTGCTTTACCAAATATCAAACACAAAACTTTACAGTTATGCATTTACACAGATAACATCAGGGACAAACGGTTTTTACAGTGCGCATCCAGGCTGGAACCCAGTAACAGGGCTTGGAACCCCAATAGTTTCAAATCTTTTCAACGCCACAAAGATAATAGAGCATGGCTATGGTTCAAACATTATATTTAATAATACATATTATTCAAATAATATATCAGCCACCATTTCAATAACAAATAATAAGGCACCGGAAATATTCAATGGAAGCACATACTATTATATCGGTTTTTATTCCAAAACTGGCTATGCCTACTTTGGTATAAAATACAATGGAACCTATGCATATCAGTACATTATAGATAATAACAATACCTTATTTAACAAGACTGAGCCTGTAAAATATGAAAAATATTACAATCTTTCCATGATAATAAACGAGAATAATATTTACATGTATTCTAATAATAAAACAATATTTAATTTTACAGGAATACTATCTTTTACAGGAAGTTCGAGATCAATTATAGGAACAATGCAGGAAAATTCTCAAATAAACTTTGTAAATATACCTGTTGGTGAATTTTCAAATATAAATATAATGTATAATAATACCAAAATAAGTCATGATAATTACTTTGATCTTAGATTCTCAGCTTTAAATGAATATAATTATAGTACAATAAATATAACATATAAAAATTCTGCATTTTATTCTGGTTACAATTTACCGCCTGCCCATAATTTATCATATCAAGGTTATTTTATAGAGTATAATATATTGTACAGCAAAGATCTAATAAAACTTTATACAAACATTGGAGTACCAGATTACTATGCATTAAATGGTAAAAAATCACCTTCAGGTGAATTCAAAATACCAGTTGGAGGCTATTACAATGCGTCTGCGGTGGTAAATGATACAATAATAACAAGGGAAATATACATACCAAGCATAAGGGAAGCCCAATTAAATATATCATACAAACCCTATTATTATAATTCAGAAATAAATTTAACAGTTGACAACTATTTCCATTATACATTTACGGGCAGGCATGCAATCATTTATGAATTAAATGGTTCAAATTACTTTGTTATAAGCTCTAAAGGTTACAATACAACATACTATAATACAACAGATAATAATTTAACAATTCACAGGTCATATGTTTATATAAAGGTCTTTACATTTCAGGCAAACGTTACGGTTAAATTTGATAATGTGACTGCGTATTATAACAACGGGCCATGGCATTACATAAAGGTTCTGCCACAGCAGGGTAATATATATTTAATAAAGAACGGTGTATTTAATATAAGTGTAAAACTCATACCAGGTGAAAACTATACAAGGCAGGTGCTAATCAAAAACACAAGCAAATACTACCTGTATTTATATGTTTACAATAGATACCTTGACTATCCACTGTCAAACGCTGTTATATATATTAATGGAACGGTTGCCGGTTATACAAACAGCTCAGGAATCTCAATTTTATACTTAAAGGGTGAACATTACATAGAGGTATCAGACAATGAATACAGAAACACAAGCTTTGTCATAGATATGATCAATAACAGCGACGAAAGCATAAGCCTTATACCATCATTTGAGATAACGCCAACAATACTATTCCAGATAACACATTATGTGCCATTTCTATTTTATTTTGTTTACATGTCGTGGTCTCCATACATATTAAAGGCCGTCTCATATTACAAGGTTGAATATTCAACCAGCCCATTCATGTCAAATGCAAAAACATTAAATGTCAGCAGCTCAGATACATCTGCATTTTTAACTGGTATAACACTTGGAAAAACTTACTATGTTTCAGTATATGCATATACAAATTCAGGATCATTTGTTTCTACACCGGAGATAAAAATAGTGTATAATCCGCTTTATTTAATACTTAACATAATAATAATTCTTGGAATAATATTTTACATATATACATTTGTAAGATTTTTAATAAGAAGGAAAAGAAATAGATATGATGAATTTTAAAGTTCTTTTAATATATTTTTCTTTGCAATGACCATGTTTGACAGCTTTTCAAAGCCTATCTCTCTTGATCTTGTTCTTAATCCGCAATCAGGATTTAATCTTAGTTTTTCAGGGTCTATGTATTTTAATGCAAACCTTATTCTATCCTCTATGAGCTTTACAGGCTCAACGTAATCTATGTGAACATCCGTAACACCAAGACCCATAAACTTTTTGCCTGAGCTACGCTCTGCAAAATACTTTAGATCTGTGTATCCTGGCCTTTTATCCTCTGAGATTCCAGGCTCAAGTGTATCCCTGTTTGCGAATTCTAAATTATAGCCATCTATGTTTATCTCATCCATAATATCATAGAGAAGCCTGTAATCACTGCTATAGCATACATGTATTGAAAATTCACAGTTGTCTATTCCATAGACCGTTTTATTTATTGAGTCCTTTACAATGTCCATCTCATCAGGGTGCGTTGTTGTTGCAGGCTCATCTATCTGTATCTCAAGTTTTTTCCCTGGAAACTTTTTATCCCATGCGGATTTTAGTTCTTTTATCTCATCGTTAAGAAGCCTGGCAAACTCCATTGCAAGCTCGTAGCGATCATTGTAAAATTCATTGAATGACCAGTCCATCATTGTGTATGCACCTGTTACTGGAACCTTTATAGTTGCCTTTGCGTTTTCCATTAAAAATTCAAGCTCTTTTAAATGATAGCTGGATTTTCTCTCAATCCTTTTAATTACGCTTCCCTTTTTATAGTACCTGTTATCAAATGATCTCACTGGACCGTAGAATTCTATTCCATCTATGTTTATTGCCTGGTGCTCATACATCTCCCAGCGGAACATCTCACCGCCAACACCTATGTTTTCAAGACCTGCATTGTAAAATACATCAAGCGTTTCGAGGGTT
>JAKAYN010000125.1 GCA_021826785.1 Thermoplasmata archaeon
ATATCCCGATGTTATTTAAGCAAGTGTGTTCATCCAGAAATCGTCTCCGGTCTTTTCATAAAGATTTTTTGCAGCCTGTAGCCTGTGATGACCGTCGGCGACAACACATGTGGCATTCTCCAGGGACTTTTTTATATTATCTATTTTTTGATAATCCTCTAAAAAGTATACAACATTTGTTACACCCTTTGGCTCCTCAAAACGGTATATTTCATTTAATTTATTTGCCTCCCTTTTTATTATCCTGTCAAAGCCACCATCATTTACAACCAAAAATATTGGTTCCAGATTTGCATTTAATGATTCCATGACGGACATTCTTTCATCCACAAACTCTTTAAATGTCCTTTCATGCGGCTTTATGTCCATAATATTTGCCAGCGATATTATTCCATATCTATGATACTTTTCTTTGTTATGTATGAATATCTGTTTTACTATTAATATTATATTTTTATCATATTTTTTTATTATATTATCATTGAGCCAGCCCTTTAAAATCTTGTAAGAGCCACCGGTGCCCGTAACAACATCAGGTACAGTTAAGTTTATAATATTATATGAATTTTGCCTGAGTTCATATTCCTGAGTCCAGTTAAGCGTATCGAATGGCGGTGAGACCACCTTTGAAATGTCAACATTAAATATATAAGGTTTAAAACTTTCGATTCTCAATATTATCACCAAGCAAAAAATTAATATTTTTATCGTAGCTCATTTCTATATCAGGCGATTCCATAATATAAATCGAATCCCTAAAATCAGAATCATAAAATATGTATCGTATGCATCTGCCAATTGTACCTGAACCTGGATTTTCATGCAGGTCTTTTTTGCTGCCAAGATCAGATTTGGAATCGTTGAGATGAATTAATTTAAAATCATTAAAGTTAAGATGTTTTTTTATATTATCCTTAAAGGAATCATAATTGCATAGATCATAACCATATGCATAGGCATGGCACGTATCCAGGCAGAGTCCAAAATGATCTTTATCCAGATCATCTAAAAGCAATGACATCTCTTCAATACTTGATGGAAACGTGTTCCCCTTTCCAGATGAGTTTTCTATTAATACCATGGTTTTTCCCGTTTCTATTGATTGAAGTGCATCAATTACCATTTTAATACCCTTATTTTTATCTGGATTCGATCCTGGGTGAACAACGATGTAATCTATATTAAGATCATTGCAAAGATTTATCTCCTCATTTATATCATAAATCGATCTTTCACGTATGTTATTCTCAGATGCCAGGTTTATAAGATATATTGCATGTGCTGCAGTGCCCTTTATATTAAATCTTTTTATATTTTCTTTAAATCTTTCAATTTCATCATCGTTATAATTCTTTTTACGCCATGATCTGGATTTTACAAATACCTGGAACGCATTGAAACCCATTGAGCTTGATATCTCCGGAACGTTTTCTATGCCTGATGCAATGGATATATGTGCACCAAGTTTATAGCTTGAAATCTTCATTGTTTATCATCATGTTAATAAACTGGTAAACATGAAGTGCCAGCGCTGGATTATCTGTGTATCCGCATGCGTCGAGATCTGGGCCTGATAATAATGCCCTGGTGCCATCACTTGCTATATCCGTTGCTATTAAACCCTCTTTTCTATGAACCTCTGTGTTTGGTGGCACCCTCTTGTTTGGTGGCGTTACGAATATTATGTGAACACCACGTTTTATTGCATTTTCTATGTTCTTTTTAAGTTCAGTCCTTATGTCCCTTATTCTTGGTGTTGATATGTATATTTCCTTATCTGATAGATCTATCATCTCCGCTATCTTTGCCATGACTTTGCTTCGGCCATATATTGTGTATATGAGCTGTGGCTCACCTTTAGACGGTAAAAGGTCCTGGAGCTCCTTAAGCTCGTCAAAGAGCTTGTTTATATTTTCTATGTATGAATTCTTTATTTTATTCATATCCTCTGGTTTGTACATCCTTGGCCTGCCATCAGTTTCCTTTGCAAAACCTCTTTTTACCAATGATTCCATGATTTTATATGCTGACGTCCTTGGTATGCCGGCGGTATCTGCTATTGTATCCGCATTGGCAACACCATGATAAACAAGTGCTGCAAAGGCTTGAGCCTCATATGTGGAAAGCCCTAATATCTTGATCATCTCTGCCGTTTTAGATATTAGCGATGTATTAGCTTCCATAACTACTAATAATATAATTATTTAAAAACTTTTTCTCTGTTTTAAATCAATGAAATTAAGAATAATTAATTAATAAATAGAATAATATATTATATTTTCATTAATTTTGTGGAAAAATAATAAATGAAATTTATAATGGTTTAAAAATAAAATATTAATCGCTAAAACTTTATTTTCTCGGTACCTATTAAAAGATCATCGGTGCTAAATATATAAATGTCATTAAATCCATTAAGCTCTTTTTCAATTTTCATCTTTTCGTTGTAATAATCATCAATATTAAATCTAAAAAACACCCTGCCTGCATTATTTTCCCTTAATTTTTTTAAAACGTCTGCTTTATATGCTGTGAAAAGAACATTATAAGAAGCTCCAGGAAAATCCTGATAAAAATTATTTGATGTTAATACATAACGCCTTTTATCATAATTTATCATGCCAAGATCATAATCTGATATTTCCTTTAATAGCCTTGCATACATTATAGATACATCAGGTACGTAAATATATTTTTTAACATCAGTTTTTTCGAATTTATAATCACATGGTTTTCCCCTAATTATTATATTTTCAGGCAGTATAACGGCAGAGCTCTCCGATAATGAAAGATCATTTGAATAAACTGTAAGCCTGTTTAATCTTCCATTTACTGAGATATATTCTTTTTCACCTGGTATTTTTATCTCTTCCCAGGACATCTGAGGCGGTAAATCGAAAACGTAGCTGTTTTTATATTTTGATATTATATTTAATGGATTTGGTATAAGCTCATTTATACTTCTTTCACTGGATGTTTTTGGTCTCAAAGGATCAGAAAATACTATTCCATCAAAGTTTTTCAAAAAACTATTTGCATCAGCATTTATAAACTCAGCATTTGAGCCATATGCCATTTTATTAAGCTCAGCCATTAAATATCTATTTTCATCTATTTCTATGCCGGTTACGTGCGATTTCATTGAAAAAAAGATGTCCTGCATTCCGGCCCCTGAACCAAAATCTAATATATCACTGTTTTTTAATCTATTTGAACGGTAAATGCCGGGAATCTCAGGCGTCGAATAACTTGCAGAGTATTCGTCAAAAAACAGATCATTATACTTTGAGAATTTTTTTGAAACCTTTATTCTTGCTCGTGCTATTTCATAGATTTCATTTCCATAATCATTATTTTTTATTATGCTATTTTTATCATAGCCGGATCTAATCCTCTTAATAAATTCATCTGCCTTGGAATTAACATATGACCTAAAATCATCATTAAAACAGAGTTTTAAAAAATTATTCATCATTTTCCAAACTGTTCAATTGCATCTAATACTGTGTTTATCTCCATCATTGCAGGGCTGCCGAACATTAATACCGCTATGTATGCAGCCTCCATTATTTGATCCTTTGTAACTCCTGCCTTAAGTGCGTTATTAACATGATAAGAAACACACCAGTCACATTTTGCGGCTATGGACAATGATATAGCTATTAAATTCTTTGTCTTTACATCAAGAGAACCATCTGCCATTACATATGACATAAAGCCAATAAAAGATGACTGTACCTTTGAATCATCA
>JAKAYN010000126.1 GCA_021826785.1 Thermoplasmata archaeon
TTCCGATCTCCTCAAGCGATCTGTCAAGATCCAAAATTAGATTTATATTATCAGTTTTTATAATATCCTGGTACCTTGTAGTTTTTAGCCTTATTCTGTTTATTGAAACGCTGCCATTGTTTATATCCACAAGGTTTACGGATTTTCCATACTTTTTAAAGTGTTTTAGCTCGTTTGTATCATTTATCTCTGTTGATCCTGCATAGGAAAATGCAGGTTTTTTATTATCAATTATCATTGAATCGTGTATATGCCCAAATGCAAGGTAAGTATAATTTACCGGAAGATCCTCAGCTTTTACCTCACTCTGTTCAGGTATAAAATATGGTGATACGCCCTCATGTGATATCAAAACAGCATTTTTTTCTGATTTAGCGATTACATCAGCTTTTTTATAAAGTTCTAGAAGCTGCGGTATTCTAAGTCCCTTCATATTTGATATTCCTGATATAAGTATCTCCTCGTCGAATTTTTTCCTTATGCTGTCCAGATCATCGTAGCCAAGTAAATTAACACCAAGAAAATCAAAGATCCTTGATGCGACCTCGTCTCTGCGCTTTGGCCTGTCGTGATCGCCCATGATAATATACATCTCTATATTTTTATTGTACAGCTTTATCATGGCCTTTTTAAACTCGTTCATTGCCCTGTTGGATGGGAGCCAGGTGTCAAAGAGATCCCCGGAATGGATGAAAAAATCCACATGCTCCTCTATGCCTATATCGATGGCCTCGTTGAATGCCTCGTAGAAGTCGTTCTCCCGTTCCTCCATCATGTACTGTTTATAACCCAGATGGGTATCCGAAAAATGCAGGAACCTGACCATTAAAGATCACCAAGCAGATTTTTTGTTTTTTCCTTTATCTTTTTAGGATCCTTCATGGAATCTATCTCATCACGGGCCATTCTCAATAATGATATTATATCTATATCGGAACCACCGGCCATTGTTTCCCTTTCACGTACCTTTACAATGCATGGTATTTTTACGAATTCGCCTGTTAATATTGCCTCGCCAATGTCCAGTGATGGCAGATCATCTATTATATATTCAGTTATGCTCTCACTGCTGTTTATAACAGCATTCTGATCAGCAGGATTTGTTATTCTCAATATAATCTGTGAGTTGCACTGGCTTAAAACGTCCTGATCAATTTTTCCTGGCCTCTGTGTTATTACTATTAAGAATATTCCAAACTTTCTGCCCTCTGCTGCTATTTTTTTTATTAGTTCTCCGGTCTTTGTTTTTCCCTTATCTTTAGGCGGCACAAATCTGTGTGCCTCCTCAACAACGATAAAAACAGGGTACTTAAAATCGTTTGAGAATTTTGCATCGTAAACTGTGTTTAATATACGCCATGCGAAATAATCCGCAAGATATTCATCAAGACCTGACAGATCAAGTATTGATAACCTTCCAGGATGTAAATAATCATCAATGCCCGTTGATCTATCTGAAAAAACACCTTTAATTTTTTCAAGATAACGTAATCTGTTCCTTATTTTATTATAGTCCTCACCAAGTGATCTCGCAGTCTCCATGAAATCATTATAATCGTGAAGGCCCTTCATGCCTTCAAAAATATCGTTTACTATGCCTGTCATGTTTGCCCAGGATTCATTTATATCCATTATACCACAGAGATCATCAGGATTTAAATCCTGAAACCTTATTGTGAAGGTATTCACAATGCCGACCTCATTTCCGTAACGGCCGGTGCTCATTGGTGTTCTAAACACCGTGACGTTATCGCTGTATATCTTATTATCATATGTTTTTTTCATGAAAACATAGTCCGCATGTGGATCGAGAACGATTACAGTTGCACCCTTTTTCATTAGTTCCTCTATTATAACACCTGCCGTATGGCTTTTTCCTGCGCCGGTCTGGGCCAGTATTGCCAGATGCCTTCTTAAACCATTTATGTTTATTGACACATCGATGTTGGAATCCATCAATTTTCCTATGTGCAAAGATTCCTCATCATTGAAGGAAAATATTTTTGAAAGCGTGGATTCACTTGACAAATATACAGGCTCGCCTATGTTTATTATTTCCCTTGAATTTCGTATATTATCATCAATAACATGGCCAAGTATCTGAACATGGCATATATTTACATTATCGTTAATGTTGTTTTCCATATATCTTTTCATGCTTTTATAATCTGTGTTTGAATCAACCAGCTGGCTCCTTGACTCTATTGAAATTATCCTTCCTATGATCTCACCGTTTTTGTAAACAGAAACGTAATCCCAGCGTTTTACGTTTTCACCCGGATTTAAAACAAAGCTTAAATTATCCCCGGAACTTGAAATTACATAACCTATATCAGACATGGAGCCTTGCACGCCTATCACCCCTGCTCTCATAAAATGTTATGCCGGTCATTTTTTCAAACGTTTTCATGTATAAATTCTCAACCTCCTTTCTCCTGAACTTAACGGTGCGATCCGCCTGGTAAAGCCATATATTGTAATTTCTATAACCGTTATAACCATAAAATATCAGATTTATAATATCATTGATATTATTTAAAGCATTTTTTGAAACAACGTTGATCTTTAAAGGTATATCTGTTATATCCGGAAGAACATCAAATATTATATAATTGTTATCCAGAACGGGCTCTGTATATCCAGGCGCCGTTGCCAGGGATTTTATTATTAAATGGTCACTTGCATCCATTAATTTTGATTTTTCCTCATCGCTTATATTATTAAGAAGCAGCCTTCTGAATGAATTATCGACACTGCTCTTGGCAATATATATTAAATCAATATTATTAGCCATTGCCATGGCTATCATTTTTTTCATTGTTGAAAAATAATCCTTCATAAATGATTCCATGCCAGGTATACTTAGTTCTATGTTAAAATGGCTTAACCTGCTTTTGTATGAGCCGTCAATAAATATATAATCAAATTTATATTTTTCAATGCTTTTTATTATGCACTGGTGCTCAAGGTGCTCCATTAAAAGGATCTCAAAATTCCTTATGTCCTTGGGATTTACATCGTATATCCCTGCTGAGAATGACTTTTCAACAAAGGTGTTTGAAAATGAGTATGCCCTGGACATTATAAAAAATCTTCCATTGTAAAGCTGTCTTGAAAATATTGAGCTGTCTACGGCAAGAACATTTTTATTTTCTATTTTGTCAGAATTATTGTAATAATGAAAGTACCTGTCAAAGTTTTTTTTATAGATTTTATAATCATAAGAATCATTTGGAATAATCAAGCTTGATTTTATTTCATCCAAATTTGATTTTAGATATTCTATAAAATCTGTATAGGTTTCCACGGAATGCTATTTATTAATAAAAAATAAATCTTTCTATGGTTTTATTGGTAGCGGCGTGAATGTTATTATAAACATTAGAAGCGAAAAAATGCCTATTATTATATCACGTGTTTTTATCTTTGCATAGTCATTCAGTGCCGGTGGGTGCACAAGCCCGAGGAATATGACAAAGAGTGCAAGAAAGAGCCAGCCTAGATAATTATAGACTATGGCAAGATAGAATAAAAATCCAAGGAATATGTAATTTAATATATACGCCCTGGAACCGAGAATGCCACGAACTATATGACCACCATCAAGCTGGCCTGCAGGTATTAAATTCATGGCGGTTGCAAAGATTCCGACCCAGACTGCAAATACCATAGGAAAAACAGGCACCTTTACAGGTTCAAGTATACCGAACAGTTTGATGGTGGTCATATAGA
>JAKAYN010000127.1 GCA_021826785.1 Thermoplasmata archaeon
AAACCTTATCTATGTTTGTACTTATTGTACCTATTACACCTGATAATGCTAATGGGTATGCAATTTTTGAATATCTTTTAAATATTGATATGCTTGGCCTTCCTATATTCCATGGCCTGCCAATTAAATATGATAAAACAAAATATATAAAATATGATAGGCTATATGCACCTGATAGTATAAGCGCGCCACTTACATCATCGTATCCAGGTATTTTAAATGCATATACTATACCAAGCATTATAAATATTGAGTTTCTAACAATGGCCTCAACCATTCTTGGCAGTGCAATCCTGGCGCTTTTCAACTTTGCCTGATAATAGCTTCTTGTAAAATCGTTTGCACGGTTGAAGAACAAATATGGTATTAATATTATTATTGAATATAATTCTATACTGCTTTCAAATCCATGGTGAAGCAGATCAACCCATATGTAAAGCGATATAAGTACAAGGCCTATTGCAATAAATGATAAAACAATTTTTATTAAAAGGAAAGTTCCATTTATACTTTTTTCATTTTTATTAACATTGCTGGATAATTCTCTAATATATGCTGTGCTGTAACCAAGATCTGTAACTATCGAGAATAAACCAACAAAGGCCAGTGCAAAACTTAGAAATCCCCATTGCTGAAGGCCTATAAACCTTATTACAAAGAATAGGCCCGCATAGCCCATTAATGAATTTATAATTTGCTCTGAGACCACAATAGGTGATTTTTTTGAGATCAATAGTTTGGTAAATAAAAATGCAATCATAAAGTTTGTTGTGATTTTATAACAAATATTTATCTAATTAAAAATATTAATGAATAGTGGACAGGACATATGGTGTTTTTAAAAGCATTTCAGATTTTCTGCGCGAAAAATTGAACGGAAAAGATGCAATCATTGGCGTTAGTTCAGGAATAGACAGTGCCCTTGTTCTTACGATACTATCAAAGACAATCGATAAAGATAAGATACATGCATTCTTTATGCCTGACAGATTCACAAGAAAAGATGATTTCAATGATATAAAATCTTTAGAATCATCAACAGGTGTAAAAATAACAGAGATAAACATAGAAAACATAGTTGAGGAATATAAAAAAACAGTTAAGGTCAATAATAAGATGTACGAGGGCAACATAAGGTCAAGGGTAAGGTCAATTATACTTTATTACCATGCAAACATCTTCAACGGGCTGGTTATAGGAACAACAAACAGAACAGAATATCTTATAGGTTATTTCACAAAATTCGGTGATGGGGCATGCGATATCGAGCCAATAGAGCATCTTTACAAAAGTGATGTAAGGGAACTTGCATTGTACCTTGGCGTTTCAGAGTCAATAATTAATAAAAAGCCATCTGCAGGCCTCTGGGATAACCAGTATGATGAAGATGAGCTTGGCATGACCTATAATGAATTAGATTCAATATTAAAGGATCTTTTCGACAAAAAGACAGGCATTATAAATGATAAATATAAAATGGTATACGAAATGTATTTAAGGTCAGATCATAAGAGGAAGCTTCCAGAATCAATGATGAATAATGATTTCAAATATAACATATGAGTATTACCAGATAAGCTTTATACTTATAATAGCGGCGTTCGCAATACCACTTTCAAGAAAGGCATCAATAGTTTATATTCCAATATTAATGCTCTTTGGAATAATCTTCGGACCCGTGTTTGGATTCATCAATCAATCCTTTGCATTATTTTTATTATCATCATTTGGTACAGTTGGTCTTGGTATACTTGGTCTTGTTGTAATTCTATACTATGAATCACATAATATAAATCCTAAAATTATAAGTAGATACATATATGATATAGCCGCACTTGATACAATAGGCATGGTTATAACAGCCATAGGTGCTGGTGTAATATTTTCTTTAATAACGCATGTTCCATTTAGAATTGGTTTTCTTTTCGGTGCAATAATATCACCAACAGATCCTGCATCATTAATACCAACATTTAGACGTTTATCCATGCGTGATGACGTTTCAGGCACATTAATAGGCGAAAGTTTATTTAATGATCCTCTTGGAATAATACTTCTGGATGTTGGCATAGCACTCATAGCACCTAAATCAAGTTATGTTTCATTTTTTACAATTTTTTCATCGCATATAGGTATAATATTTGGCTCCATTGTGTTCATGATATTACAAATGGCAATACCTGCGGCCATTGGCATCGCACTTGGGTTTATAATAATATATTTAAATAGATATTTTAACTTTGAAAATTTTATCATAGCATTGACTCTTGGTATAGTCCTATTCGAATTTACATCACTTACAGCATTTAATATAACACCATTCCCAGCAATAATAGCAACCGGAGCAATTGTTGGTAATTACTCTGATAAAAGTATATTCTGGAACAGGGAGATGAGTTTTAATGAAAATTTATCGTTTATGGCGCAATCAATAATATTTATACTTCTTGGGAGTATATTAACTCTTAAAGAAATGGAGAAATATCTTATTCTTGGAATTATAATATCGGTACTTGTCATGCTGCTTGTTAGACCTGCGGCGGTTTTTTCTTCATTAACAATATTCAATTTTAAAAGGGAGTTAATAAGGTTTGATAATAAAACAAAGGCCTTCATGTCCCTTGTTGGGCCAAGAGGTATAGTTCCAATTGTTTTATCGACTGTTCCCTATGTTGTTGGAATTGATGATAAAATAGGCATATTAATAAAATATGGCCCATTAATCTATGTTTCAGTATCCTTTGTTGTACTTATAACCATAATAGTCCAGACCATATATGTCCCTTTGATTGGTAAGAAACTGCTTGGTAAAAAGTAGAATTTTAAATCAAAGTGATTTTGCAAAATTTATAATTTCATTGTTGAATGTTTTATTATCATCAAGATAGCATGCATGCTGATATCCAATATTTAAGAACTTTGCATTTTTATTGTATTTCATTAAGGTTTGATAATTTTCAGGTGATGAAACCATATCGTTCTTTCCCCAGATTAATAAAAACGGTTTGTCTGAAATCCTATTTAAATCTTTTTCATATGCGGCAACGCCAACAGCGCCCACAAGAACTATGCCTGAATAATTATCATATTTCACAGAAAAACCTAGCACAGCCTCACCACCCATGGAAGCTCCAAGAACTATTGGTTTTTCAATTTTCATTGCCTCTATAAAGCTTTCTATAAAATCGGAAAGCTCCTGATCTGATCTATCAGACTTTCCAAAACCAGGAAAATCAACTGATATTGCTCTAAAACCAGAATTGGACAACGCATCTATTGTTCCAGTCTCCTCCCAGGTCCTTGCATTGAATCTGGCGCCATGGAACAGCAAAAATGGCCTGCCATTGCCAGATTCTATGTAATGTACTTTCTTTGAATTAACATCTATATACTTATCATCTATCATAATCTTATATTGTTTTTTTAATATTAAACGTTCTCATTTATGTAAAATTTTATCGATTTTAGGAACTCTATAAAATCATCCTTTTTTAATAAGCCTGTGTTTACATTCCTCGGACTTGGATGATAAGAGCAGTATAATCTTACATTGTTTATATCATAGTATACAAAGTTTTTGAACTTTACATTTTTTGTATTTACATTTAATTTTTTTAAATAGTTAATATACGAATCAAATGCAATCTTTCCAAGAACGAGAACAGCCTTTAAACTCCTCATGGATCTTATTTCGTCAAAGAGGAATGCAGAACAGTTTTTAA
>JAKAYN010000128.1 GCA_021826785.1 Thermoplasmata archaeon
ATTATACATAAAAGCGGTCAATTGTTATAATCTTCATTTATTACTATCAATAAATACTTTCGTATTATGGTATTCAAGTGACGTTTTAGCGGGCGGCCATTTTTTAGGCTTATTAAATACAGAATTTGAGAGATCTGAACTTATACGTTTAATGGCGGGATTGTTAGAATTTTTAATTGAATCGGATATTTTTATGGAGTAATTTCCATTATCATACAGTATGGTAAAGAACCCTTTATCAAATAGTGAGTCGTGGAGAGTGCATAGAAGTATTGAATTATCCAGATTTCTGGCTGTGTTTTCATTCCTTGAATGCGGAATAATATGGCTAACCCTGAGAAGTTCAGGTACATCCAACCCGCAGATCGCACATTTGTTGCCATAGGTTTTCTCTAATAGGGCTCTTAACCTTTCCTGGTATGGCCTGTTATATGATGGTGAAGATGACTGGTATGGTGCATCTATAGTTCTTGGAATATTTTCTATATCTGGTATTCCTCCAAATATCCCATCGATAATATTAGAGGCTTCAATGCTGTCTATATACTTTAATGTCTGGAATGTGGAGATTCCACAACTGTAAAGTGAAGGTGGATTATCAAAGAATACCGGATCGCTAAGGACAAAGCATATAATTTGATTCCCAGATCCATAGATGTCCTTTTTACTATCTTTATTAAGCATATGCAGAAAAGTTTCTTTATCTTTGGCGCCATTTCCATTACCAAATTCTTCCCATGCCTCTATTGGAGTCATTCTCTCCATTCTAACAAAGGATGCCATTCCCTGAATTTTCTGATCTTGTGTCTTGAAGAAAAATGGCATTCCAAAGTGAAGGTCTTTTAGTTCGGTTGATCTTGAGCTCCAGAAATTTATTATTTTTTCATTTGCACCTTTAAGAAAATTAAGCCACCTAATATCTGTATGGTAAATAATGCCGTATATAGATTCATAATTGTAATTTTGCGTTGGCTTATTACCTTTATAAATTCTATATTTTCCTTTAAATATAAATATGCCCCATTTACCATGTTTAACTGGATCATACAGCTCAACCATTCCTCTTTCTCTCTGGAACAGGAAATCATATTTTTCTCTAGGCGATTCCACTATACCTTGGTTTTGTGGATAATTCACCCTGGAAGGCCTATTTACAGAAGCGGAATTTATAGCATCGTCAATGGAACCTAGGTTTGTACTTGGCCATTTTTTAAGTATATAATCTTTTATATCCTTATTACTGCATCTTCCACCATATGAAACTACAGCTTCTTTAACCATTTCCAGCTGTGTTGTCATAATTATTTATAATCTATATCGATATTTACATATTTCTTAAATAAATAATATTCAATAATTAAATCAATGTAGCCTGTAAAATAATCGTTACTTAATGATGTTGCATATAATCCATGATTAGAATTTTTAATCTCTGTTGCAGTAGTGTATATCACTCAAAATTCTCTTTTCGGTAACGTAAGTTATATTGTTTTTAAATTCTATGTCATAGCATTTTCCACGCCATACCATATTGTAAAGCTTAACGCTTTTCCATGATTTTGGAAGTTTCCCATAATTTGATTCTCCTGGATTAAATTCCATAGTGTTTATATTAAGCATTCCGTGCAATACCGAGAGTATGAACATTGATGATGACCAGCCCTGTGCAAACTGGCCTGTTGGAATGCAACACATTGAATTATACGTTTCGTTTACCCTTCCAGGGTCATCTGCGGCGAATGCCAGATCCACAAATGATTTAAGTTGTTTAAATGCCATATCTTTAATTTTATTATTATATGCTGATAGCACAAACCAGCCAGTCATGAGTGGCCATACAGTTCCGGTATGATATCCACCATCATACATATCATCGTTTACTGACATTGATCTTATACCCCAAGGAGTGATCATACCAGGAAGGATATCTTTAATACGATCCTTTATTTTTTTATTGGCAATGAATATGCCAGGAACGAACTGCATTGCACTTTTTATTATGTGCTCTTTATTATCTATAAAATCTATGCTCTCATTACGATTAAAGAATAAAGATATATACCTGTTCATTGCATTTTCATAATCTTTTGCATTCCCATAATATTTCAAAACCTGGAGCCAGAGAGCGTTTATATCCACTGTTTTCCCATTTCTTATCCTTGCCCATGTCTCAGGCCAGCCTATTAATCCCTTATTAAAATCATTTTCTAACATAAGATCTTTATCAATATCACAGCTTTTGACAAAATCCATGACGTTTTTTATATCATTAATAAAATATGGCTTATCCCAGTTTTCCAGTGATTTATTTGCCAGAAGCCATAGAATGCTGCTGTCTATTGACATGTACATTGTATTGATTTTTACATCATCAATGCAATACTCCTGTTTTCCATCATTTCCAAGACCTATTTCGTGCGGTATCCTTCCATTATCTGAATATTTAAGAAGCGTCTTCATGTGCTCCTTGGTCATTTTGGTTAAACCGATCTCATTTGCAGCCAGTGCCATCCAGAGGCCATCCCTGCCAAAAAACCATGAATAGATGGGGAATCCAGCGAACCAACCACTGCCATTTTCTGTTTCAGTATAAAATTCAAGCAAATCATGCTTCGCCCATAGAAACAGTTTATTAAATCCGAAATCTGGTGTTTCTAACACTGCAATCCTTTCTGGAAACAGATGATAATTCAGTGTTTCTTCAAGATCAAAATCAGGATTTTTGTTATCAGATACTATGATCTCTGCCTCTGAGAATAATTCGAGCCTTATAATAATGCTGTTATTATAATTACTTATACTTATTGGCCCATCAGAATATACATTTATAAAGGTTTCTGCAACCTCAGATGATGCATAAACCATGTTATTAATAATTTTTATATCAACATGATCTGCAGATTTTTTTGACGGCCAGGCAACACTATGACCTATTTCAAGATTAAGCTCAATGCATGCATTATAATAAGATGATAGATAAATGTGCAATGAGCCGTCATTTTCTGATATATAATCTATCCTTTCAAATTTTGAGTACTCACGGTATATGTATCCTAGGCCCCTTACATACTTTAAAAATTCTTTATAGATTGCTATATTATCAATAAATCCATTCAATGATGCTATGTGATTTATTTTGCCCTTCCAGTAGCCAGTTCTTGACCGGTGCATATCAGATTTGTATATAATACCGTTTATGTATGATATGAAATGTGCCCTTGAACCTTTTACCATGCTGTATTTAAAGTTATTAATGTTGCTTCCTCCGGATATGACCCAGTGATTCAGATCGCTATAATTATCACTATTATTTAGCTTCCTGCATTCCTCAATCAGCTCTTTGAAGGTCCTTGAAATCACAATAATTTGCCTCCTTTATAATTAATCATTATCCATGATGAAAATATAAACAGTGCCTGGTATGATTATTAAAAATGATGTATTTATGTTTTAACAAATAACTTTACCAAATTTGGGACTGAAATATTTATTATTTCTGATGTTGGGAATCAAAAGATGTGTTCAAAGGAAACATTTAAGCTTATAATTTCATTATTGCACAGCCATTCAATTAGAATAAATTCAAAAATTCAATATTATTACAATGTAGATGAATATAAAATCGTATATCATAGTTAGCCACCTAATAGATAATCCAACAATATCAAGAGCCGTTAAGGAAAGATCGG
>JAKAYN010000129.1 GCA_021826785.1 Thermoplasmata archaeon
AGCATATCACAGGTGCTAACAACAGAATATACAGTTAAGATACCTGCCGGCATGAAGCAGGAGGATCTTGCAAGGCCTGTAATAGTTGTAAAGGATTTTTCAACAAACAAGCCTGTTAGCGAGATATACTCATTTGGAAATGAAATCGTCGTTGTTCCTGTAAATAATCAAACATCAGGAAATGCAATATACGATCTTGCAGCCCAGAAGATAGCAGATGATATTAAAAGGTTTTTAAACACAGATAAGGTTTCTGTGAGAATAGATGACGATAACAGTGCAACGGTAAGTGTGCCCGAAACAAAGATACCAAGGCTTATAGGCAAAAAGGGAGAGAACATATCAAGCATGGAGAAGCAGCTTAACATAAAGCTTGACGTTGAACCATTAAAAGAAGATATAAATCAAAAACAGGAGGCAATCGTTGAGATAAAAAATAAAACTCTTTACATTGATGTTGGAATTAAAAACAAGCCTGTAAGACTCTACGTTGATGGTATAATGATAATGCGTGCCAGGACATCTGCAAAGGGCATGGTTAGAATAAAAATAAACAGTGATACCGGTGCGGCGCTTTACAAATATATCAAGGATGGAAAAAAGATAGAATACCTGATAGAAGAATAAATAATACTAAAACTTTATTTAATTTGATATAATAACAAAATTATGTACGCATATGAGAAAACTGTTGATTTAGGTGCAGATCAGTTATTTTCAAAGATATACAAAAGACTAAAGGATGAAAACTGGGTCGTTGTTTCTTATATAGATATAGCAGAAATGATGAAGAAACAGTACAATATTACAATGGAACCATACTATATAATGGATGTATGCTATCCACCTGCGGCACGGGAGCTTCTCAATGATAATTACGATATAGGCGCATTTATACCATGCAAGGTAATACTTGCACAGAAGGATAACAAAACCAAGATTATCATACCAAAACCATCGGTATTTAGCAGGGAATTTTTAAATTCTGATGGAAAAATAGCAGAGAAATATGAAAATATAATAATAAATATCGTTGATGGAGAAATAAAATAATTTTATATATTGTTAAAACAATTAATATTATGGAATATACAAAACTTGGTAATTCTGGAACCATTGTGTCTAGGATATGTATAGGCACCTGGCATCTTCCAGGCAGCGGCTCATTTAAAGATGGTGTAGAAACAGTGGATGAGCAGGCATTTTCGAGAATATTTAAAAGGGCATACGATCGTGGCATAAACTTCTTTGACACGTCGAATATATATCATGGGAGGGTTGAGCACAACGAAGAATGCATAAAATGCACTGGCAATTCAGAGAAAATACTTGGAAACATTATAAAGGATTACAATAGAGAAAGCCTTGTAATAGCCACAAAGGTTCGTGGTCCCATGGCAGATTTTGTCAATGGTGAAGGCCTTTCAAGAAAGCATATTATCTGGCAGATAAAAGAATCATTAAAAAGGTTAAAAACAGATTATGTTGATTTATACCAGATACACTGGAGTGATAACAATACACCACATAAAGAAACAATGAAAACGCTTAATCATCTTGTTGATATTGATCTTGTAAGATACGTAGGTTCCAGCAATGTTTCGGCATCTGATGTGATTGATTTTATGAACATAGCCGAAAAAAATAACTATGAAAGATTTATAACAATGCAGGAGCCATATAATATATTGAATAGATCAATAGAGGAATCTAAGTTTGATGTTGCAAGGTCAATGAACCTTGGCATACTCGCATATGAGCCCCTAGAACAGGGAATACTATCAGGAAAGTATCTTAAATCAAATAGTGGCAGAGTAGAATATTATAAAGATTTATCAAAAAGGATAAATGAAACATCAGAGAAGGTACTTAAACTCAGCGAGATAGCCAGAAAGCTTGATGTAACAATGGCACAGCTTGCAATAGCCTGGATATTAAAAAGATCGATTGAAACTGGTGTAAGCATAATACCAATACTTGGAATTACAAATGAAAAGTATCTTGATGAAAACCTTGATGCGCTTGACGTTAATATAAATAACAATTATATGAAAATGATCAATGATATATAATTGAAATAAATTAATTTCCATTATGATAAATATAGAAAATGGAAAAAGATAATATATTAAAAATAATTACACTAACCATGGGAGATAAGCTGGCAGAGGTGGAGATCTCAAAAGACGGCGACATATACTATGTCAAAATAACACTTCCGAACGGCGAGGTTGTTAGCATGGAGAACGAGAGCTTCGAGGAGGTTCTTGAGCAGATAGCAAACGATCTCCAAGAGAGGTACAGCTCATAAAGCGAGGATGGCCCAGGGGTACGGCGGCAGCCTGCTAAGCTGTTTCTCGTAATGAGAGCGTGGGTTCGAATCCCACTCCTCGCGCTTTGATTGAATTTTTTTATAAAATTAATTTAAATAATCCATTTCGTATGTCTCGCTTTTTCTATCATCTTTATTTATATATCTAAAAAGCCATATCAAAAGTGCGAATGCCGGTATTGATACTGGCCATACATGCTCAAGTATGTATCCAAGTGGCAGGTTTTGAAGCTCCATGGTTATTGTCCATGTTTCAACAGCGCCTGCTATGGCAAGCTCCATTACTATAAATAGATACATTTCAATTAATCTTGTGAAAAGACTTTTCATGCTGTAATTTCTCTTTCTTAACGTTACAAGATAATATATTATATATATGTTCATCGCAGATGCTATTGCATAGCTTGGTATTTCAAGCCATGTATCAGGAAGCAAAAACAGGGATATTGCAAGAAATATGCCTGATATGTGATAATGAACTGTACCCTCAGCCGCAAGTACTAGAGATGTGTCCGTTATTGAGTAAATAAAGAATAACACACCAATAACAGGAACTATAAACTCTATCGTCGCTATTAGAAGATTGTGCGGAAATATTGAAAGCCACATCGGTATAAATGGTTGTGATACTATTGAGCTCTGCTCAAGCTTAAATGTATTGTAAAGTGCAACGTTATCATATGGTATTGATGATACACCCAGGTATATTGCTATTTCCAGTACAAAAAATATTATAAAGAGCTTGCCGGCAGTCAACTTCATAGAAGATAATTTAAATTATGCTTAATAATCTTTATTGATTTCAGAACTTTCCTCCATATATTTTTTGTAATAGTCAAGAATGGTCTTTAATCGAACTATGCCTATGAAATTGCCGTTATCAACAACCGGGCACCATGTGGTTCTGTTCTTCATCATTAGCTCCCATGCTGCCTCTGCGTTACTTTCAGATCTTATAAATGACGTTGCCGGAACATAATAATCATTTACAGGGCCGTAACGCACATCCTCAAGGTTTGTTATATACAATGTTCCAAGAAATTTTTGGTTCTGAACTACAGGCAGTGAATATAGTTCATAGTAATTCATCAGTTCCTTTGCTGTATATACCTCGTCGTAAGGTTCAACGTATATCTTTTCTATGCTAAGATCCTTAATAATAATATTTTTAAGCAGTGGGGATGAGAACTCACCCATGTTTGCCGGTGAGTCCCTTCTTGTTAAAACCTGTGATTCGTATATACTATATTTTGTACCTGAAACAATGTAAGAAATTGCAACGGCCAGCATGGCACCTGGCAGCAGCTGCAGGCTGCCCGTCATCTCAACTACCATTAAGATAACTGATAGATCG
>JAKAYN010000130.1 GCA_021826785.1 Thermoplasmata archaeon
TTTTGAAAAGATCCGATGTTTATATGTATTGTTAATATCTCATCGCCCATGAGCAGTGAAACGTTTTTTATATCAGCCATGGATCTTATGTTCTCCATGGCATATTTTACAGGCAGATTTTTTTCTATGAATTCTATTGTTTCATATATTGTCTTTCTATTTATGTTAAAAGCCTTTGCAACAGCACTGATCGATACCTCTATATCGTTCAAATATAATCTCTTATTTTTAATTGATATCCCATTTTCAAAGAGTTTTTCAATGATCTCCCTTTTAACTGGATATTCCTTGAAGTATTCCTGCAATAAAAGGATCATAGACTTGCATTTTAAAATATTATAAATACTTTTAATTAAATTTAATATAATCAATACAATATTTAAAATTAATTATAAATACCATCATCAACGCCGTTTGAATATGTATAGATCCCCTTCTGTGAGCCTGTAGCCTCTGTTCTTAGTGCATTTTCCATGCTTCCATAGTATTTCTTTATCTTTTCCTCAACCGGTATGTAAAGCTTTAATGCCTCGATTACATCCCCTTTTTCTATCAATTTGTGATTGTTCTCAACTGCTATATCACCGGCAGCCCTAACAAGACCACCAAGCTCCCTGAGCCTTAATGACAGTGCGTTATCCTTGCCGTCAACCTCCTTTGCCTTACGACGGCCCTCCTGTATTATAACCTCCGCGCCTTCAATTGTCATATGTGGTATTCTGCCATCCATGTTTATCTCCTGTGCTATGAACTGAAGGTATTTTAAACGGTTCTTTTCGTTGTCGCTCATGACTGTTTCCATAAGTATTTCATAACCATTGCCGATTATACGTGATCTTAACGGGCTTAGTATGTACTGAAGATCCGCTATGTTGCATGCTGCAACCAGTATAAAATCAGATGGAACGTCATCAACGCGAACGCTTGCACCGGCACTCTGTGGGTTTCTACCAATTATCGGAAAGTTTTTTTCCTGCATGGCCGTTAATATGAAGCGCTGCAGGTTTCCAAGGTGCGTTATTTCATCAATAAATAAAACACCCTCATGTGCCATGTGAACCGCCCCAGCAACAACACGCTCATAAGGTAATGTACCAAGCTGTGGATGGCCACCGTATGGATCGTGTCTTACATCGCCAAGAAGCTCTGTTTCACTGGCGCCTGTTGCAAGCACGAATGGATTTCTATCTATTGGAACTATGACCTTGCTTGGGCTCTTTTTTTCCATTTTTCTTCTTCTTTCCATAGTCTTTTCGTCCATAACACGTATTTTATCGCCCTGTCGTTCGTATACTATAACTTCTTCGTGTTCTCCTATGCGCCTGGTCTGTGTAACACGCTCATTGTTTCCAACGCCAAAAGCAGCCCCTATGACGTTAAAAACATCGCTAAATGGGCTTTGAGCAGTGTTAACCATCTTTGTGTTTCCGCATTGCGGGCAGACATTTTCAGATGGCGATGAATAAAAGCCACAGTGTGGGCACCTGTAACCTAGCCTTTCTGCAACGTTCTGCGGTGCATCCTTTGGGTCTATTAACTGCCCCTCCATGGAATTCATTTCTATTTTTTCTTTTTCAATTTCTTCTCTGGTTTTTACCTCAACAAAGGGTCTCTCAGGATAAACAGGATTATGAACCACCCTTATTTCCTCTTGGGGCCTTGGAAGATAAAAAGACATTGCCTGTGCTATCATTGATTTTCCAACACCGGGAGGGCCAACAAGCAAGAGGTTTCTTCTCTGCCTTGCTGCCATAAGGGCAAGTTTTACAGCCTCATCCTGACCTATTACCCTATCAAGAGGATTTGCAGGAATCTTAATCATTGATGTGTCTGTATATTCGTCAAAATTTATATATGATCCCATGCAACCACCTTTATATCATCAGGCTTCTTTGTTATATTGCCTATTTTAAAGCCATATATTGATTTGACACCAATGTTATAGGCTATATCCAGAAGCCTTTGCGATATTATACCTCCAGTTATTAGTGTATCACCGTGCATGCTCTCTATCTTTTCTATTGCATCTGAAACTGGAAATCTTCCAAGGGATAACTGTCCATCAAATAATTCTAGTTCCTTGCCTTCATAAAGCTGTTTAATCTTAAATTTTATTGACTCTGGATTTGAAGGATCGAATTCCTGTACTGTTTCAAGCTTTTGGGCAGAGCCTTCCTTAACGTCAACGTTTTTTTCAAAGTTTTCATTATTCTCTGTTATTTCCTTATCAACCTTTTCATTTTTAATTTCATTATTTGCCTCAAGGTCCTTTGTGTTTTTGCTGCTCCATTCCTTTAGCTCTTCTATCATACCGTGTGTTTCAAGGTACTGTTCAACTGGTGTTTTATATTTTAATGCCTTTATTATCTGCTTGTATGTTAATTCCTCAACCTCGGTGCCTGGTGGTGCCCTTGCTATGAAATCGACATCTGCAACCTGAAGCATTTCCTTTATTATTAAATCCCCGCCATGATCGCCATCAACGAAGAGTGTAACAGTTCTTGACTTTGAAAGCTCTTTAACGGTCTTTGGAATGCTTGTACCCTGAACCGCTATTGTATTCTTTATGCCATATCTTAAAAGATTTAACACATCGTTTCTTCCCTCAACAACTATTATTGAATCTGAATCTGCTATAGCCGGACCTGCTGGAAGGTGTTCTTCACCATATGATATAATTTCCTTCTTTTCAACCTCTTCACGTACTGTCTGAACTATGCTTTCGCTAAGGCTTTTGCCGTTTTCACCCATCTTTCTATAGAGCTCCTCTGCTCGTTTTATTACGCGATCCCTTTTGTTTATTCTAACGTCCTCTATTGAATCTATCTCAACCTTCGCCTTGCATGGCCCTATTCTGTCTATAGTCTCAAGTGCAGCCGCAAGTATCGAGCTTTCAACCTGGTCAAGGCCAGATGGTATAAGCACATAGCCCTCGGTTCTGCCCTTCTTTGTGTCTATCTCAACCTCTATTCTACCTATCTTTCCACTTTTCTGCAGATCCCTTAAATCAAGTTCATCGCCAAGCAGACCCTCAGTTTGGCCGAATATGGCACCGACAACATCAGGCTTTTCAACGACACCATCAGTAACTATTTTTGCCTTTATCATATATTTCGTTATATTTGGATCGACATTCATAATTTATCACCACTATGCATGATGAATTAATGAAGACTGAATACATCAGCTATCAATAAATTGTTATGCTAAAACAATATATAATCTATTCGTTTAATTTTTATATTTTTATATATATTTTAATTTAAGATGCTTCGATAGATTAAAATAATTCAAATCATTCTATAAAAAGATGATAAAATTTGGTGTGGCCGGCATTCCATTAACAAGCAAGGGTAGGACATACATAGATTCGATAATTGATGTTTTAAATCTTGGTTTAAACGCCCTTGAGGTCCAGCTTTTAAGGGTAAATGTGAATGATACTCCTGCTACAGAGTATGCAGGCATGTATCCAAAGGATGTTGAGGATTCAATAATAGTTGATGTCCTAAGGCCTGATGAAAATGGCAATTATCAGAGTGTCGGAGTTGAAACTGAAATAGAGGAAGATGACATAGTACAGGAGCTATTCTGGAACATGGCAAGAAATTATAACGAGCTTTATGAGGGGATGGAGCTTGCCAAGGAGCTTGATGTTGATATATCAATACATAGATCGG
>JAKAYN010000131.1 GCA_021826785.1 Thermoplasmata archaeon
TGCCTTTGATTACGCAAGAACAAAGGCCCTTGAAATGGCAGATTACCTAAGGCGCATGGGCGTTTTTGAACCGCACAGGCTTCCTGATGATGACATGGAATACACTGCACTTCCGAAAATACTTGAAAAACTTGCGCCAAAATTTGAAAAGATAATCGATGCAAATGAGCTAAAGGAAGTTCAATAACAAAATTAAAATATTTTTTAAATATTACATGCAAGTGATATTATGCCTTTTCCAGAAGCAATCGAGAGAAGATTAAATAAAAAGATATGCATGCGCTGCTATGCAAGGAATGCAATAAGTGCCACAAGATGCAGAAAATGTGGTTACACAGGCCTTAGAATAAAAGCAAAGGAGAGAAAGAGTGGACAGTAAGCGTGCCATGGTATTAAGGATGGAGGGCACAAACAACGAGGAGGAGGCCTTTCTATCCCTTAAGAGATCAGGTTTTGATCCGGATTACGTTCATATAAATGAGCTTGTTAAAAGGCAAAAATTTATTGATGATTATAATTTAATATTTATACCGGGCGGCTTCTCGGCCGGTGATTATATAAGGGCAGGTGCAATCTTCGCCGCAAGATTAAGGCCATTTTTAAATGATATAAGAAGCTTTATTGACTCCGGCCGGTTTATAATAGGCGTTTGCAATGGATTTCAGGTGCTTACTGAGCTAGGCCTATTTTTTGATGGAGAAAGGAAGATAGCATTAACAGTTAACGAATCAAATAGGTTTGAATGCAGGTATACATACATAAAATTATCAACGAAAAAGGTCTTTTATGATCTTGGAAATGAACCAATGCAGGTTCCTGTCGCACATCTTGAAGGCCGTGTTTTTGGTGATGAAAACACCATAAAAAAATTAATTGAAAACGATCAGATCTTATTCAAATATGTCGATAACAATGGAAAATACGCCGGATATCCATGGAATCCAAATGGCTCAATTATGAACATAGCCGGCATAACAAACGATGCTGGCAATGTTATAGGCATGATGCCGCATCCAGAACGTGTTTACTATCAATTCCAGATGTCTGGAATTGAAAGAAAGCTTAAAAATGGCACAGGAGAAAGATTTTTTAATCTTTTATATAAATACACAAAATGATTATAAACCGAGCTTTTCCTTGATTTTATGCCTTGATTCAATTATATTTTTTAAAAGGTTCTTAACATCCTCCTTGTACTCATCAAGGCTTTTGTTGTTAACAATCATGTAATCTGCTAAAGATATTACCTTGCCTATACCCCAGGTAAGCTCCCTGTCATCCCTGCTCTTCATCTCATTGTAATTCTTTATATCGTCTTCCCTGTTCCTTTTTATTATTCTTTCAAAGCGCTGTTCCTCATTTGCAAATATCGCTATAACTATTATATCATTGTAATTGTTTTTAAAGTACTCAAGTTCCTCATAGTTTCTTAAACCGTCAACTATTGTTATGTCCTCATCGATTATGTACTTAGCTGTTCTCCTTGCCCATATGTCCATGCCGTACTTCTTTCTTTCATCGCTTGCAAATTTGCCTATATTTGAATCATCTATCTTTATATTGTTTTCATATGCGTATCTCTTGACCGTGTTTCCCATATGTACATCGAGAAAACCAAGAGACTTTGCGACCTTCACGAATTCATCCTTGCCTGCTCCCGGCATGCCAGTTATAATTATCATATTAACCAAAGATGTATCCCATACCATCCTGAGAGCTATTCTCCTCATCCTTTATTTTTTTGTATATCTCATCGGCATTATCAACGGGCTTTAACTCATCTGAAACTTTTTTAATGTTATTAAATATATCAGGAGATCCCTCTATTATAATTATGTATTTACCAGGCATGCCGTAGTTTTCACCATCTCTATATATTATTGTCTGCCTGCCTATTACATCGTCGTTGAGTATCTTGTCAAGCTCTCCCCTGCTGTTTTTATCCAGGCTGTAAACCTTAAACATAATGGCTTATCATTTAATTGTAGTTAAATTTAACTTATTTTTATATTATAATTACTGAGTATATATTAAGATAGAATAATAATAGAGTAATTATTAACGATGTTAAAATGGCAATAAGCGAGGCTGTATTATATATCTTTAATGCCATTTCCACATCTTTTATATTTGGTGGTTTTTTATCATTATTTATTATGTATTCACCTGGCTTTTCAAGCCTAATATTTAATATATATGACATGAAACACATCGAATACCCCGCGTTATAGCTCTCCGTTGTGTTCACTGGAAATATAAACTTTAATTTATAATAAAATCTTGCTGCAATATATAAAAAATATGGTGAAAGCCTTGCCGGTATGTAATTTATCATTGTATCAAGTATGGCTGCTGTTCTTCCAAAGTTTTTGTAATCATTGTTTTTGTATGCTATGTTTGAATCCATGGTGTTTATTACCCTAAATAGATACGATCCAAAAATGCCAAGAAATGGAAATATAAGCACCTCTGAAAGAAAGCCATCGACAAAACCCTCTGCTATGGTCTCTATTGCCGCAGAGAAGATTAATTCGTCATTTATGTTGGTATCCCTGCGGACAACGTAAGATAAATAGTGCCTTGCCATTTGAATATTCCCAATATTATAGCTATTTATTATCCTCATTATATGCTGGTTCATAGATTTAACTGCAAAGGTTGATTTTAAAATATATATTGAAAATAAAATATATAATATAAAAACATACTTTTTTAATATAATAAGTAAAAACATTACCGGTGCAACATTTATAATTATAATAAAAAGCTCAAATAAAAAGCCCCTTATTATGCTATCACCATAAAAGTATTTTTTGAAAAATGATATAGTTTTTCCAATAAAGATTACAGGATGTATGTATGGCTCTCCAGCAATGATATCAATTATGTAAGCTGCAGGCAATATTATTAAACAGAGCATCATTTTAAAAGTTCCAGGAATCTTTCAATATCAATATTTTCCATAACTGTTTTTGCAAGCGATTCTATTGATTTCTCAATCATTTCATTGTAATTAATATCATCTCCGGTTATATACCTGTAAAATTCCCTGTTTTCAAGTATTCCATGGACGTTTGTGCCGATAACTGTGCCATCATTTGACACTGAACCTTCAGGACCATGCTCGGTTATTAAAAACGGCCTTTCATTGTTTTTTAATATGTTTCCATAATGTATCTCGTAACCTGTGCCTGAGCCATTTAATTTTAATGCATTATCTGCAAATTGGTATTTAACAGAGCCTGTGGTTTTAACACTTTTATAGTATGTTTCTATATCAAGAAGACCAAGCCCTGGAATAGAAACATGATCGGATTCAACTCCGGCTGAATCATTTATCCTCTTTCCAAGCATCTGGTAGCCGCCGCATATGCCTATTATCAGCTTTTTGCCAGATAATCTTTTTATTTCATCTGCGATGCCATTGTTTTTTATATAATTTAAATCGCTGAAAACATCCTTTGATCCTGGTAATATTATCACATCGCATTTTTTTACATCATCAATATTTTTTATGTAAGATGCCTTTTCATTAAATATTAAAGGGTCAAAATCGCTGTAGTTTTCCATGTATGGATATTTAACTATGCCGATGCTTCCGGATCCATTGAAATTATAATCAAGTGAGTCCTCGCCTGGTAAT
>JAKAYN010000132.1 GCA_021826785.1 Thermoplasmata archaeon
AGAAGGCATCTATCGATGCCTTTAAAACTGGCAAGTTATTTTGGTTTACAATGATATGCATAACAGGTATACCTGGAACTGGAAAAACTACGATATGAGGGATGTTAAATGAACATGGAATAAAATGTGTTTCATTGAATGAACTTGCAATGAAGCTTGGTATAATAGATAACGGAATAATCGATATTGACGAGCTTAAGAAGCATAATATTGATGCTGATGTGGTTGAGGGGCATTATTCACATCTTTTAAGCTGTGATCTTGTAATAATTCTATGCAACGATGTTGATGAATTAAAGAAAAGGATGAAATTAAGAGGATATCCAGAATCAAAGATAAATGAAAATATAGATGCCATGCTCGCTGATACAATATATTATGAATCACTTGACAGGCTGCCCGCCGGTAGAATAATAAAATTGAATGCATATAACATGTCTGTAGATGATTTATTAAAAAATATTATTGAATTGATAAATAGTTTTAAGTAAAAAGTTCATAAGTTATATTACAATTTTCATTTATGTATAAATGCAGTGAGATAAAAACAATAAGGGTAAGATACATGGATAATACATTAAGAGATCTAACTGAGGATGAGATAAAAAGCATATGTGAGCTTGCAAATAAAAATAATGATTCTATAGAGAGAACCCTTAAAAAAATCGAGAGCAAGGAGGTAAGATACGTTGAAATAAATGTGCCTCCTTACCAACCAGAGATGAAAGGAGATGAGATTGTAAAGCCCAAACCCAATTATTAAGACTTCTCTATTTTCTTCTTCAATTCATTTATCTCTTCCTGAAGCTCCTTGTTTAAAGGATTCTTCTTTGCCTTCTCCTCAAGCTCCTGAAGTTTTAATTCCAGACTCTTCTTTTTCCTGTTTAAATCTCTTTTTCCAAGTCCCATACTAATGTATTATTATCTTATATAAAGATTTTATATAAATAAAAATATGAAACATATTATATAATTAATATAATAACAAATAAAAATATTATTAATTATAGTATAGTATATTTTACCGATTAAAAATCTTTATATATTGATTTTTAGATTCATTAATATGAGCTTTTACGAGGATATAAAAAGTCTTGTTAAAAACCATCCTGCAACAAACAACGATTTTATAAACAGATTCTCCGAGGGAAAAATAACAGAGAGTGAGTTTAAAAGGTTTTCTATTGAGTTCTATCACTTTACACGGGAATGGCCTCAGATTTTAAGCACATTGCTTGTAAACACACCCAATGAAGATGATGCCAGGGAATTGACCACAATATTAGTATCAGAACTCGGTGGAGATGATCCTGGAAAGAGGCATGAGTTGCTTTACAGAAAGTATTTAAGATCGATAAACATGAACCCCGAGGATCTTGTAAAGAGGGAAAAATTGCCCACAACAAAGGCATGGCTTGACGGCATGCGTGAATTTTTTGCAAGTGATTATGCCATAGCCCTTGGATCTGAATTTGGACTTGAAAACATGGCCATACCAATGTGGGATAAGCTAATTCCAGGGCTTAATATTATGAAGGAAAAGCATCCTGGCATGGATATATCATATTTCACATTCCACCGTGAGATAGAGAGCAAGCACGAGGATGCAACTGCAAACATTGTTGGAATACACACAGATGAGGAAAAAAACAAATTCATGGAAGGTGCAAGGAAAATACTTGACCTTGAGGAACAGTTCTGGCTTGGCTTATCCGATGATAGAAATATATAAATTCATTAAAATTTTATTTTAATATTTCCATGATAGGTTATAATTTTTATCCTCAAACTCTTTTATCTTATCTGGCATTCTAAGTGATTTGTAGGTTTCAACCATTATACCGATCTCATCTGTGAATTTTGCACCTATGCTTTTTTCGAGAACACCTGGCTGCGGACCATGTAGTATTCCATGAACATGCAGTGTGATAGAACCCTGTTCGATACCCTTCCTGCTCATGAAATTACCGCTTGAATAGAAAAGAAATTCATCCGAATCTATATTATTATGGAAATATGATATCGGTATCGATCGTTCATGGAAATCGAATGGTCTCGGTAGAAATGTGCCTATCATAAATGTTTTGCCTTCAAATGTTTCATGAACCGGCGGTGGCATGTGTAATTTGCCTACAATTGGTGCCATATCCATGACATTTATTGCATACGGGTAAAGATAGCCATCCCAGCCCACGGCATCAAAAACCTGATGCTTTCTTTTAAGCCTTGCATGGCCATTCTCGTATCTTATATTTATTACATAACCGCCATTTTCTTCATAAGTTTTAAAGACAGGTATCCTAAAATTCCTTGTATAATATGGAGATCCTTCCTTTATTTGGCCGTACCTGTTTAAATACCTTGCTGGTATATCAATGTTCTCTGACGATTCAATGCAAAGTATATATGTATCTTCAGTGCATTCGTATTTATATGTTGTTCCCTTTGGTATGTATATATAATCATGTTTTTTGAATTCCAGTTCTCCGAATATTGAAATTATCTTACCAGATCCACTGTGTATGTAAAAGATCTCTGTTGCAAATGCATTTCTAAAGTATTCTTTGCTGTTGTTTTCCTCAGGCTTTATTATGCTTATTTTTAATGTATCATTCTCAAAGATTATTGTTCTCGAGAATATATTACCAGATCTTGGTATCTTTGATGTTCTTATATGCCTGTGCTTAATCTCATCATCATATGGTTCATCTTCGAGTTTAATGAATTCATAATCATAAAATTCGGTTGGATCGTATTTATGATATATCAATGAATATGGACCATCGAATGCATTTAGACCAAATAATTCCTCGCGATATATTGAATCTTTATTATCGTAAGTGTGCCTGTACTCCGGAACATGACCATTCTTAACATAAAACATATTAATCACCTATAACATTTTCAAGATCGCCAAGCTTGTATGATGACATCCTTACAACATCGCCTGGCCTTAACCACTTATTTGATCCGGATTCTAAAATGCAGCCATTGCTAAAAGTGCCACTGCCTATAACGTCGCCTGGCATTAGCTCAACATCCTCTGATGCCCTTTCTATCATTGATTCAAATGACCAGTATATTTTCGATGTGTTCCCGGATGAATATAATGAACCGTTGATGTAAACTGACATGTCTATATCTATTTTTCCATCTTTTATTATCTCATCACTGGTAACATAGTATCTCCCAAAAGAGGTGGCGTAATCCTTTCCCTTTGCCGGTCCAAGGCCAACGGCCATTTCCTTTGCTTGAATATCCCTCAGGCTCCAGTCGTTCATTATCATAAAGCCGTGTATTGCAGATAAACAGTCACTTCCATGGCAGTTTTTTATGTTTTTGCCTATTACTGCGGCAACCTCCATTTCAAAATCAAACTTTTTGCTCTTATGCGGGTAAGGTATAACTGCACCATCAGGATATATATTTGGAGTGCATGAAAAATAGAATACAGGAAATTCGTACCATTCCTTTACCATATCAAGTCCGCGGTTTCTTCTGGAGTTTTTGACATGATCCTCAAAGGAATAAAAATCACGAACAGATCTTATGTAAGGTACAGGTATCATGTATTTTATATTTTTATATTGCATATCTTTTA
>JAKAYN010000133.1 GCA_021826785.1 Thermoplasmata archaeon
AATACCATTGTCTGTTACCGCTGGAAAATCAGATTTTATGATGCTTGAAAAGGGTGATCAATCATCAACGACCGGCGGTAATCCCATTGCATGCGCTGCCGGTTCAGCTGTCATTGATGAGCTAACAAAGGATCTAATAAAATCGGTTGCAGCCAAGGGTGAATTCTTTAGATCAAAATTAAACGATTTATTAAAGGATCTCAAAATAAGGGAGGTGCGTGGCCTGGGCCTAATGAATGCAATTGAATTAAAGATTCGATTTTTACCGGTTCTTTTAAACATGATAAATCACGGTGTAATCTCATTGTATTCAGGAATATCAATAATAAGGATGCTGCCACCGTATATAATAGATTACGATGATCTTGAAAGGGCTTCCTATATAATAGCATCATCAATAATGGAGGCTGAGAAACAATGGCAATCTCAATGATCTATGATATAATAAGGTGGGAGGAGAAATCAATAATTAAGGCATTCAAGGATAGATCAATTGACATTAATTTAATAAACGTAAATGACCTTGATCTTGATTTAAATGCGGAAAACGGCTCTGGGACATTGCTGCAGAGAACCGCAAGCTATTACAAGAATTTACATTCAACAGCCTACTATGAATCCAAGGGCTATAATGTAATAAACAGCTTTATATCAACCGTTATAACTGGAAATAAAATGTTTACATCACTATGGATAAAACGCAATGGTGTTGTTATACCTGATACATTTGTTACCTTTGATAAAAATGCATTTTTAAGATCATTTAGCAACGATCTTGATGGTAGAGGTGTTTTAAAGCCGGTTATAGGCAGCTGGGGAAGGATGAATGCACTTTTAAATGATTACTATGCGGCCATGGACATTGTTGAGTACAAGGATTATATGTATCCTATATATCAAATAAATTATCTGCAGAGATATATAAACGATTTTAACAGGGATCTAAGGGTCTTTGTTATAGGCAGCGATGTTGTTGCCGGGATATACAGATACAGGCCTGAAAATGACTGGAGAACAAACACAGCACTTGGTGGAAGGGCGGAGCCACTTAAGATCACACCCGAAATAGAGGAACAATGCCTCAAGGCAGTTGAAACGATAGGCAATGGCATCTATGGCATAGACTTCCTTGAATCAAAGGATGGTTTATTCCTTAACGAGATAAACGGCAATACGGAGTTCAAAAACACAGTTCCTGTAACAGGTGTGGATATACCTGGATTGATGGCGGATTACCTGATAAAAGAGGACAGAAGATGAACATAAAGGATATGCTATATAACCTTGTAAGCGTTTATTCGCCAAGTGGCAGGGAGGATGAGATATCAAAATTAATCAGGGATTATTTAATAGACCTTGACTTTGAGGATCCCATTATAGACAGGGCAAAAAACGTTGTTTCTGATAACGGCTCAGGAAAATCAATACTTCTCTGTGGCCATGAGGATACCGTTCCAGGTTATATTAATCCTGCTATCAATGGCGATTACATATACGGCCGTGGTGCCGTTGATGCGAAGGCATCCTTACTTGCATTAATGTTGGGTGCCCATAAGGCAATGAAGGATGGTTTTAACAAAAGGATACTCTTCGTTGCGGCTGCAGGTGAGGAGAGCACCAGCAAGGGCATAAATGAAATTATAAAAAATTATAAAAAAACGGATTATGCAATCTTTGGAGAACCTGGAAATTATAATAATATAACATGTGGCTACCGTGGAAGGGTTTTAATAAAAATATCAATGAGCTCTGAAACCCACCACGCAAGCGCATCAAATTTATATGATAATCCAGTTTCATACCTTATAGATGTCTGGAATAAAATAAAGGAGCTTTATGGTAACTCTGAGTTCGAAAAGGTCAGTGCAGCAATAACAAAATTTTCTGGTGGAAAATACCATAATGTTACACCAGAAAATGCCTATATGTACCTTGATATAAGGTATCCAGCATCAGAATCAGAGGAATTTTTGGACAACATCTATAAATTAGCAGGAAAAGCCTCTGTAAAGGTTATAAGCAGGGTTCCGCCATACATATCAAATTTTAAAAGCGATCTTATAACATCGTTTAAGGCTGCCATATCGAAATATTCAAAGCCCGGCTTAATAATAAAAAGCGGCACAGGCGATATGAACATTCTGGGCTCTAAATGGAACATACCATGCATCACATATGGCCCTGGTGACACAAAACTATCGCACACAAGCAATGAGGTAATAAATGTAAATGAAATAGAAAAGAGCATAGAAATTATAGCAAGGGCAATTCAGCACCTTGCAAGTTTATAGATAAAATCAACGATGCTTTTTACAATGATATTGCCGTAGATTTGAGCTGCACCCCTAAATTCAACCCTGTTATTTATCTCATGCACTGTGATTTCATTGTTATCTTCCATTGCATCTATCCCAATTATTGAATCCTTAAAAAGACCTGCGACCTTTATTATTGTCTCCTTTTGATCATCTGAAAGAATTGCCCTCTCAACCCTTCCGCCAAGGTGTGTGTTGGTTTTCCAGCTATCCTTTTGATATCTATACGTTGCGGCTATAATATTTTCACCGGCAGCTATAATTCTTATATCCCTTTTGGGCCTTTTTACGTACCTTTGTATGTAAAATATATTTGATACATTTTCGTAGTATTCAAGAAAATCCCTTAGCTCATTTCTATTTCTGCATATTGAGATCATCCTACCCCAGCTGCCTGTAACGGGCTTTATCACAACAGGATAGCCAAGATTATCCGCGGCATCCATGGCCTTTTCAATTGAAAAGGCAATGAAGGTTTCTGGGGTTTTTATATTATTTTTTACCAGCAGCATTGATGTTATTGCCTTGTTAGACGTTATGTTTATTGTGTTATAGCTATTTACTGTATAAAATCCATAGGTTTCTGCTATCTTTGAAAAATACAGTGATTTGCTGCTGCTTATGCATCTTACAATTACAAGATCATTATTTTCCATGCTTTTTATTTTAAATGGATTTTCATTTACATTTATTATACTATAATTAATGTTTCTATTTGATAGTTCCCTAATAATTTCCTTTTCCTCCCATGCAGGAATGTCATATGCAAGGTTAATGTGCATGTTTATCTATTTTTATATATTATTAAAAATTTTTTGGATACATTATTATTTTAAATATAAATACGGATAAAAAATGTATTATAATGTAAAATTTTACATTGAAATGGCAGATCCTTTTATTGATTCAACAATATTGCATAATTCATCATCAGTTATCTCTTTATTCATATCCTTTATTTTCTTAATCAATACATTTATATGGTATTCATCAAGGTTTATGCCAAGATCGCTGAGCTTTGTCATTAACGCATGCCTTCCGCTGTAACCGCTTATTGTGTAATTTCTTTTATTGCCGAAAACCTCTGGGTTCATAAATTCATAGGTCTCGGGTTTGTTTATTATTCCAGCTATATGAACGCCTGATTTATGGTTAAATGCATTTTTGCCTGTTACTGGATAATTATCAGGCATGGTTATCATGCTATATTTTTCAACAAGCCTTGATAGATTGTAAAGTCTCTTTAAATCTAATACGTTCTCATTAAAATGATATTTTAG
>JAKAYN010000134.1 GCA_021826785.1 Thermoplasmata archaeon
ACAAGTTCCAAAATGTATTAATAACACTATCAGACAATTTCATCAACAATGGTTTATCCATAACATCGATGCTTAAACCTGGTAGGTCATTTGAGGATATATATAATGAGGTGATAGATTGTCAAAGATAAGAGTATCATTGCTTGGTTCCACAGGAGTTGTTGGCCAGAAGATGGTTAGAATACTAGAGGATCATCCTTACATAGAACTTGTTAAGGTTAGTGCATCTGAAAAGAATAAAGGGAAAAAGTATGGTGATGCGGTAAAATGGGTTGAGAATTCTAAAATTCCTGAAAAAATTGTAGACATGGAGCTTGTATCAACCGCTCCGTCTGATCATAAGGATGTTGATTTTGTTCTATCAGCACTGCCAAGTGAGGTGGCCGAAGGCATCGAAACAAGGCTTGTTTCAAGCGGAATAAATGTTATTTCAAATGCCTCACCACTGAGAATGAAAAGCGATATACCATTGATAAATCCGGAGATAAACTATGAACATCTTTACATGCTTGAGGATAAGGAAGTAAAATATGTAAAAAATCCAAACTGCACAACAACTATAATGTCAATGCCTCTTTTTGATATAATAAATCTTGATTATGAGAGAATTTACCTAACAACCATGCAGGCCGTTAGCGGTGCCGGTTTTTCAGGTTTGCCATACATGGCCATAAATAATAATATAATACCTTATATAAATGGTGAGGAGGAAAAGATACCTGCAGAGATATCTAAGATCTTTGGTTACAGAAGCAATGATAGGATAATAAATAGAAATATAAAGATGAGTGTAACAACGTTAAGAGTGCCTGTTGCCGTCGATCATGCAGGCGTTATGTATATAAACATGAAGAATTTTGATCTCGATAATTTTGTAAGGAATGTAAATAGATTTAAACCATTATCAAAATTCAACGGATTAACAATGGCACCTGAGAGGCCAATAGTCTTGCATGAAAAAAATGATGAACCACAGGTGCATGATGTTTCCGGCATGGAGATACACATAGGAAGGCTTAGTTACAATGATAATATACTAAGAATGTACATACTTGGCGATAATCTAATTAGGGGTGCAGCAGGGATAACTGTTTTAACACTTGAACTAATGCACGCTATGAAATTAGATAATTAAATTTATATATAAAAAATTTATAATTCTATATGACTTTTCAAAGGATTATCTATGGATTTAACAAAAGCGAGAACATGATTCATGCAACAGAGTATTCTTTAATATCAATAATTATTCAAGCATTATACATTTTTTTCGAAAATACCATTATAAAATATTATATTCGATATATTGTTAAACTTGCTATTCCATATATAAATACAGAGGTATATTATTTAATAGCCGTTTTGCTTTTAATAATCTCTGTTTACTTTATATCATTCTCTGGGAAAACATCACATTTAATAGAAATATATGTTCTTATCATATCTATAATAACATTCTTTTCAAACTTCATTGCATTTATACCGTTAATAGCAGCATGGATAAAGATAAGGGATGAATACTTTGAAAGAAAAGGGGTTAAATACTATTAATTACATCAATAAGTTCTTTTATTGAATTTACAGAGTAATCTGCCATTGAATTTGTTAATTTATCACCGTTAAATGATATGAATTTTCTCGATGCATTTTTCATGGATATGTCACTATAAGAATCACCAATCGAAATTGTATCCTCCTTTTTTATATCATATATTCTTTCAATTGATCTTATAACATTATCCTTTTTTAATGGATCAACCATGATCTCGCCATCATTTATTATATATCCATTGTCATCTGTAAATATCTTGTTTGCATAGATTTCATTGAATTTTAATCTTTTATTTATTATATCGGCAAGCCAATATATGCCACCTGAAACGATAGCTGCTATTACATTGTTTTCATTTAAAAATTTGCCGAGATCATCTATATCGTCCTGAAGCTCTATTCTTTTAAGTATTTCTATTATAACATTTTTATTAATTTTCTTATACTTTTTTACCCATAGGTCTATATCAAGCTTAAAGAATTCATGGTATGATATCTTTCCTGATTTATAAAGCTCAAAATTTTTGCTGTTATCAACATTAAGTGCCTTATGAACAAAATTCCAGCTGCTTTTCTCTTTTGTTAAAACACCGTCCATGTCAAATACAATAAGCCTCATTAATATGACCTTGCAAAGATTGACATTTTGCCGTTATTGCCACAAACAATGCATTTTCCAGAATCATTTGAATTGTAAAGTGTACCAAGGGCGGTTATGTCCTTTTTCTGCTCAAGAGCATCAGAGCACTCTCTGGAACCACACCAGTATGCCTTTATTAATACATCCTTATCAACCGGTATCGCATTTATATTATCTATAAAGATGGTATTTTCATCAAGCATGCTTTTTGCATTTGACATTAATTTTTTATCGTGATCAATTAGCATGTCTTTTATATTGCTAATATCTTTTAATGGTATTTTTATCCTATTTTTACCAAGCCTAGATACTATTGTAATTGTGTTTGATCCTGTTTCTTTTGAACCAATCTCTATTCTTAATGGAACGCCTTTCATCTCCCATTCGTTATATTTATATCCAGGTGTATAGTTTTCCCTGAGGTCAATATCAGCCCTTAGATTAATATCTTTAAGGGTCTTTAATACATTCTTTGAATATTCTATGGTTTTATCAAAGTCATTCCCTGGTATTGGAACTATTATCACCTGTATTGGTGCAACTGATGCTGGTAATATAAGGCCGGTATCGTCACCATGAATGCCTATAATTGCCGCAAGCAACCTTTCACTAAGCCCGAATGTCGTCTGATTTACATATTTTAGGTTTCCATTAATATCAAGATATTTTATATCATAGTTCCTGGCAAAATTCTCACCGTACTGATGTATAGTTCCTATTTGTAGTGATCTTCCACTTGGCATTAATGTATCAAATGCAAGTGTGTACATTGCCCCTGGAAACTTATCCCAATCAGGCCTCATATCTATATTATATGGCAAGCAAAGCTTTTCTGCAATTTTGGACCATATATCCATGTATTCAAGCATCTGTCTCTCAGCATCATCATAATCTGTATGCGCCGTGTGCGCCTCAAAAAAATGTATCTCACGCACCCTTATAAATGATCTTGTATGCTTTGTTTCATAGCGGTAAACACTTACTATTTGGTATATCTTAAATGGCAGATCCTGATGTGATCTTATCCATAGAGGAAACATTGTGTACATTGCCGATTCGCTTGTTGGCCTTAGTGCCAGATCAACCTCAAGCTTTTCAGAACCGCCCTTTGTAACCCAATATATCTCGTTTTCAAAGCCCTTTATATGCTCAAACTCCGTTTCTAGCTGCGACCTTGATATTAAAACTGGAAAGCTAACCTCCTCAAATGACATGTTATCGACGTTTTCACGTATAATATTATCAATAAAACGCATAATCTTAAGACCATATGGTAGCCAGACGTTCATGCCCTTTATTGCATATCTCTTATCGCTGAGCTTTGCCAAATCGATAATTTCATTATACCATTCACTGAAGTTCTCCTTTTTATTCTGCAT
>JAKAYN010000135.1 GCA_021826785.1 Thermoplasmata archaeon
GTATCCATGGATTTAATATTCTATAAGATCCCATGGGATCGGTGCCGGTTGATGCAATCCACTGCCAGTTGCCGTTGTTTGATGCCGGATCATAATCAACAAGCTTCTTGGCAAAATATCTTTCTCCTATGCGCCAGTCAACATGGAGATCCTTAACAAGAAATGATGAAACTATTAATCTTAGTCTATTATTTATATATCCGGTCTCGTTTAGATCCCTCATAGCTGCATCAACAATTGGATATCCGGTAATGCCATTCTTCCATGCCTCTATGTATTTTTTATTATTATCATATTTATGATTAGACTTGTTAAAATTTGATCCGAAAACGTATGGAAAATGATATGCTATGTAAAGATAGAAATCACGCCAGTAAAGCTGCCTTCTGAATTCGTTATTGTTTGCCATAAAATACGCTTCTCTTATTGATATATTACCAAACTTTATATCGGAAGATAATTTTAATGACATGTTTAATGCCGGTATATCCCTTAATGAATAATCCTTTTTAATGAATTCGTTCATTTTAACAAGAGCATTTTTTCTTCCATTTCCACTGTATTTTAATTCTATATCATCACCATCTATTGATGTTAAATTTGAAAATTTTATTTTATAGTCTGGATTTCTAACATTTAATACGGATGCGGCACGGTAAAAAGCTGAAAAATTTTTGTAATAATTATTATTTTTATTTTTTATTTCAGGATCTGACAGAAAATAATCATCAAAGGCATTGAATTTTATATTATTTTTTCTGCATAATTCCATAATATAATTATCACGCTTAATTGAAAACGGTGTGTAGTCTCTGTTTAAATATATTCCAGTTATTTTATTTTCAGATATTATCCTTTTAATAATTTTGAGAGGCGCACCTGCAAAAAGTGCAAGCCTTTGATTGTATCCTTTTATATCGTTTGAAAGGTCATATAGACTTGATACCATAAATTTAACTGCTTTCTCACTTTTGTATTCATTATTTTTTATCTGTTCAGGATCAAATATGAAAACCGTGGCAGTTTCATCATCATTGAGTGATTCAATAAGTGCTGTGTTATCATAAAGCCTTAGATCTCTTCTAAATATGAATAAATTCATTAGAAATCCAATGTTTAAACATACATTAATTTTTGTCTTGAAAAATTTGATAAATGATAAATTGAATAAAATAATAACATGCCATGATAGACATATCTTCAAAGGATATAGTAAAAAGGGAGGCTTTGGCATCGGGAAAAATAAGACTAAAAAAGGAAACCTTGGATGCGATAATCAGAAATGATGTTAAAAAGGGAAATGTCATAGAAACTGCCAGGATAGCAGGTACAATGGCAGTTAAAAACACGGCGCTCACGGTTCCTTACTGCCATTCGATACCAATAAGTGGTATTGACCTTGATTTTAATATTTTAAATGATGGAATAGAAGCAATATGTACTGTAAAGGCAATATACAGGACAGGTGTTGAGATGGAGGCGATACACGGCGTTATGGTATCATTATTAACAATATGGGACATGGTAAAATACCTTGAAAAGGATGAGAATGGTCAGTACCCGGAAACAATGGTAAATGATATAAAGGTAATATACAAGGTGAAGTCATGAATCATCATGGTGAGAGGCATTACAATTTAAGATTCATTGTTGTAACTGTATCAAGTACAAGAACAAAGGAAACTGATGTATCTGGTAAATCCATGGTTAACATGCTTTCCAAAGATTATAAAAATATTTGCTTTGACATTGTAAAAGACGATGAGATAGAGATACTATCATCCCTTTTTAAAAATATAAATGATTACGATGTCTTTATATTTATAGGCGGTACAGGTATAAGCTCAAAGGATACAACATCTTTATCAATTAGAAAGATAGCAGATCGTGAGGTTATTGGCTTTGGTGAACTTTTTAGAAACAGATCCGGTGGTGTTTTTCCATACATATCTGACGCATCATTATTTATATATAAAAAGAGAATAATATTTACATTGCCAGGATCTGAAGATGCACAGCCTGTTGCATATGAAATCATAAAAAATATTATAGACCATTTATACTATGAGTTAAATAAAGAATAATATTTTTAACTATTTATTTCATCATTAAAATATGATAGAATTTGTAGATGAAATAATAAATCGCGATAAATTAATAGATTCGGTAAAGTCTGATAGGGCAGGTGCCATAGTTACTTTTGCAGGTACCGTTAGATCCTTTGATGAAACATCGTCAAACATAAAGGCGCTCTACTATGATGCATACAAAGAAATGGCAGAATCAATAATAAACGATATTATAAATGAGGCGGAATCAAAATTTGGTATAATAAAAGTATCTGTATCCCAAAGGCTTGGCTATATACCTGTTGGCGAGGATTCCATTTTCATAGCCGTTTCTGCTGCACACAGAGAGAGCGCATTTTTAGCATGCAAGTACATAATAGATAAAATAAAGGTTGTCCCGCCAATATGGAAAAAGGAGATTTATGAAGACTCCGAGCTTTGGAAATCCGATTTCAAATGAAAACCTGAAATTAATGCGGTTACCGTAAACATTGAAACAATTATAAAGAGCATTAATGTATTGTAAACAGCACCTATGTCGATTATTATTAAGCCAGCGGTTAAACCGCTTATTGCCTCAACAATCTTATTAAACATGTAGTTCCAGCCGTTGGCCTGGCTTCTGTAAAATGGATTTATTCCATTATTTAATACTGCGTTATAAGACATGGGCCCGAGATAGTTAAAGAATATTATCATTATTGTTAATGGGACCACCAAAATAAATGGCATATATCTTAAAAGAGTTAAAATGAGAAACGATATGGAAATTGCCGCCATAAATGATGATGCAACAGAAAGTTTGTATGAACCGTATCTTTTAAACAAAAATCTTGATAGGATGGCACCGAGAAGGCCAAAACCGTATATTATTGAATCAATGCGAAGTATCGATGTAAATGAATAAACGTGAAGCTCAAAGAGCATATAAGTTACATAGAATGAAAAACCCCAGCCTATAAATCCAACTATGCCGTTTAATGATAGAACAAAAAGCATGAGATAGCCGTTGTTTTTAAACATCTTTAGCATGTCTGAAAATTTTGGTTTATATAGATATATTGATTTTACATCTATACGCTTTTTGTAAACACTTTCTATTACACGCTTCATCTCATCATTTTTTCCATGCTTATATAGCCATAATGGTGTTTCAAGCAGTTTATATCTTAATAGAAATATTATTGCTGCAAAAATGGCTGCAAAAACAAAAACTGATCTCCATATGTAATATGATGGTATAAAACTGTAAAGTATATATACAATAAGCACGGCCAGAAGTGCAACACCCGCAAATGCATATGCCCATAGTGGATAAACAGATGCCCTTTGCCTTTCGCTTATGTATTCATAAATGTATGTAAATCCAGTAACAACATCGCTTCCTATGCTGAATCCAAGAATTATCCTAAAGATTATAACATATATTATGTTAATTGATGATGCTATTATCAATGCTGATATTATAAAAACAGCCATGTTTATTAATAAC
>JAKAYN010000136.1 GCA_021826785.1 Thermoplasmata archaeon
ATCTCCTCCTAAATTCGAGCATATAGACTAGAAAGGATATGAAATTAATGTAATTTATTTAAAAATGGCAAAGTCTAAAAATATATCAATGATACTCATTGAATGCTTTACATATATGTACTGGGCATAGCACTTGGATTATCACTTGCGGCACCTCCCGGACCTGTAAACTCTGTAATAGCACATGAGTCATTCAAATCAAAACTTCATGGTTCAAGCGTTGGCTTTGGGGCCATGACAGCGGACTTTACATTCTTTTTAATAATCTATTTTTTAAGGTCATTTATAAACGCTTACATTATAAGGATACTTTACATAGCCGGTGGAATACTGATGATATACCTCGCATACGGTATAATAAAGTCTAAGATGCCATCATCATCAAGAAAGGGGAATTATCTAATAGGTCTTTTAATGGGATTAACAAATCCATTTCAAATAGCATGGTGGCTCACTGCCGGTATATCATTTGTAAGGGTCTTTTCAGTTCTTATTATTATAGGATTGTTCTCAGGCATTATTATATGGTGCACACTGTTTCCATATATAATAAATAGATTCGGATATAAATATGAAAAGTACATAAATATATTCTCATTCATGGTTATACTTGGCTTTGGAATATACATACTTTACCTTGGAATATTACTTTTAATAAAGCCTTAAAACACGCTTTCCAGATATTTTATATTTTTTGCTTATTAATAGGTTTATTGATGTCACAAGGGCCCTATGCTCCTCATTATGTATCTTCTCAGATAATGTATACTCATCATCATCGTCATTTACCTCGACAACTCTTTGCTCTATTATTGGCCCACCATCAACCTCGTTTGTTACAAAATGAATTGTACAGCCGCTGAACCTCGCACCGGATTTTATAACGCTTCTGTGAACCCTCATGCCGTAAAAACCCCTTCCACCAAATGCAGGCAGCAGCGATGGATGTATATTAATTATTTTGTATTGAAACTCATTGACAATGTATTCCGGCATTATCCTCATAAAGCCATCAAGTATTATTAGATCGGGATTTATTGACATTAATATCCCATTTAATATTGAATAAAAATCATCCTTATTATTAATTGTAATAATGTCTATACCAGCGGATCTTGCCCTGTTCAACACATTTGCCCTTTCATTATCTGATATCAATTTTACTATCCTTGCGTTTATTATACCAGAATCTATTGCGTCAACAACTGCCTGAAAATTTGATCCATTTCCAGATGCTATAACAACGATATTAAACATGCATTGTTATTGCCTTTTAAGTTAAAAGTTATCGTTTTAAATTTAAAAATATTTAAAATTAATCTCCGAGATCCTTTAATGGCTTGCTGCTAAACAGAATCTCCTTAAGCTCCTTATCAAGCTGTGGATCGTTCCTTCTAAGATACTCAAGCAACAGCGAGAAATGCTCCTTTTCATCGTCTCTGTTGTGCTCTATTACGGCCTTTAACTCCGGATCTTTAGTTACGTCAGCGCGCTCATCATAGAACATGATGGCCTGCATTTCCTCTATTAGGGACTGCCTTGCCCTTGATAGATCCTTTATCTTCTCGCTTAGATCATTTCCTGATTCATACATCGGCATTTTTATTCACCTCGAAATCTCCTTTGCCTCATCCACATCGGCCTGGTTTGCCTCCTGATAAGTTAACCACCATGCATAGCCCTTGTACTTCTTTGTTCTCTCTTCGATATCCTTCTGCGTTGCTGGTGGTGGGTTTAAAACATTTTCACCTATTATTTCATTGTTTGGCCAGTTGGCCGGTGTGACAACCTTGTATTTATCAACCATCTGCAATGACTTTATTAATCTAAGTATTTCTGGTATGCTTCTGCCTGTTTCCATTGGATAGTAGAGTATTGCCCTTATAATTGATTTATCATCAACTATGAATACTGCCCTTACAGTCTGTGTTGCAGACTCTGCCTGTATCATGCCAAGCCTTGTGGCAACGTGGCCCATGGGATCGGCAATTATAGGGAAAGTTATATCAATTTTAAGGTTTTGCTTTATCCAATTAATCCATTCTATGTGCGATATTTTTGAATCAACGCTAAGTCCTATCAGCTCTGCATTTAGCTTTTTAAAGTCCTCGTGGTGCTTTGCAAATGAAAAGAACTCTGTGGTGCATACAGGTGTGAAATCACCTGGATGGCTAAACAGAACAAACCATTTCCCCTTAAAGTCGTCAGGCAGCTTAAAATTGCCCAAATTTGTGACGACTTCCATTTCAGGAAATTTTTCACCAATTAATGGCATTCTTCCTTCCATGTTAATGTTATTAAACACTGCTATAAAAACATTGTCTATTTGTTTATTAATTTTATTTTTTGATAATCTATAATTAAACATTGAGCAAAATTATTTCAAGAGGAGTGAAAAATATTTTATTATCGTTTTATATATTAGAGTTGTAATGGATGATCTTGATCTTAAAATAATAAGGGAGATAAAGAATAATGGTAAAGCTTCGATAAGGGAAATAGCGCGAAGGTGTTCTGTTAGCCCTGGAACTGTAAGAAACAGGATAATTGAAATGGAGAAAGAGCATATAATTATAGGCTTTAAGGCAAGGCTTCAGGGTAAAAAGATAGGCATGGAAGAGGCCATACTGGGCCTTGATGTCAGTCCAGAACATTACTTTGAAACATTAGAATCGATTAAGGATCTAAATTTTATATCAGAGGTATATTCAACGTCTGGTGATCACTCAGCAATAGCAATAATCGAATGCCCTGAGAATGAAATGAACAAATGCATATCAGAAATTTTAAAGATACGCGGTGTTAGGAACGTTTATCCATCACTTGTTAACACGGTTATAAAATAACCTTCATTATTCTCAATAAAAATCCAGCTAAATAAAGTCTTTTTAAAATTTGAAACTAAAATATATTTCTTATTTTATATTTTAATTAATAGACATGTTTCGTGATTATTATATCTTATTTTTTTAATAATATTTTTAAGATACCTGCCAATCCTTAAGCATACGTTATTTATTAAAAATCAAATCGAAATATTTTAATATATCTATGTATATTATCATACGGTGAAACCATGGTTGGTATAAGTGAGCTATCCAAAACGGTGGCAAAGAAGACTGACACAACGCAGAAGAAGGCCAGAGATGTTATAAGGGAGTTCCTTTCCGAGGTCGTCTCACAGGCTGACAATGGCCAGAAGATAAACCTTGCAGGCTTCGGAATATTTGAAAGGAAGACACAGAGCCCAAGAACAGCAAGAAACCCACAGACAAGGGCAGAGATAAAGGTCCCTGCAAAGAAGAAATTTGTTTTCAGGGCATCATCAAAGATAAAATACAAGCAATAAATTTTTTAATTATTTTTAAATTTTCTATTATATTAAAATTAATTACTTTTATTGACATACAAGATTATGATCGTTCTTGGGCTTGAAGGCACAGCCCACACCATAGGTGCAGGCATAGTAAATGAAAAAAGCATATTATCAAATGTAACATCAACATACATTCCGGAACATGGCGGGATACACCCAAGGGAGAGATCGGA
>JAKAYN010000137.1 GCA_021826785.1 Thermoplasmata archaeon
TGAGGTTATTCTATTAATGTCGGCTATTTTATTATCGCCATCGTAAACCTCACCATTTTTGTAAGCATAAACTGGCATTGTATCACATAAATCAAATGAAACATTCAATATAAATTTTGATGTTTTCATTTTATATAAATTTATAATATAAAATTAGCCAAATATTCTTCTCGAAATTATTAATTTCATGATATTTAATGCACCCTCCGCACCTACAAGATAGCTGTAAATTCCCCTTGTAGCCCTTTCAAGGCCGGCATCCTTTGTGTATCCGTACGCACCGTACCACATCATCACACTCTTTAATATCTTTAATGATAGCTGTGGTGCCTTTAATTTTGCCATTGCACTGTAAACAGGCAGTTCATCTGATTTTTTGTCCGCAAGATATGCGGCCTTGTATGTTAAAAGCTTTGTCATCTCAAGCTCCGTTTTAAGCTCAGCGGCCTCAAATGATATTGCCTGGAAATCCATGAGCTTTTTTCCAAAGGCGGATCTGTTCTTTATATAATCTATGCCAAGATCGAGTATCCTTTCTGATAGACCGTTGCAAGCCGCTGCAACAGATATCCTTGCATGGTTAAAACCATCCATCGAATAATAAAAGCCCATGTCCTTTTCACCTATTATATAATCCTCTGGTATCTCTGTATTTTCATAGTACATTGTGCATGTTGAAATGCCCATTCTTCCCATGTTGTCAAGCCTCTCAATTTTTAATAGATTGGCCGGGACATAGGCCATTGTTATGCTCCTATGACCGTTGTTTCCTGTTTTAAAAAGTGTTAGATGGCCACCACCGTACTTTGCAGCCTCAATGCCACCGCTTATGTACATCTTTTGGCCGTTTATTACAATATGATCGTTCTCTATAATACCATTTGTTCTTATGCCGGCAACATCACTGCCGCCGGATGGCTCCGTTGATGCTATTCCTATAAATTTTTTACCGGATGTTACATCGTATAATAGCTCGTTCTTTATTTGTTCGCTGCCGTACTTTTCTATTATATACGGCCATGCATTATCTAAAAGAAAATAAACGGATGTTGCCATGCTTATGTCAACCTTTGATATCTCCTCTGCTATAATTGCGGATTGAAGAAATGTAAGATTCGAACCATTATATTTTGATGATATAACCGGTGCTATTATACCCTGTGAGGCTGCCTTTAATATGAAATCCCTTGGTATTCCAGATTCATCTATTTTTCTTGATATTGGTTCGAGCTCCCGCTTTAGGAATTCTGCTGTGTTGCTTCTTATGTATATATCATCATCTGTAAATGAGAAATCCATGATGTTTATTTGTTAATGTTTATTTAAATCTTTATTTTAAAACGTATAATGAATTGAATCAAGCATAAAAAAACGAAGTAAAATTTTAAATATACATAATTAATTACGATACTGCGGAATGACACCTCCGCGGCTTTGACCGAACCGCCAATGGCTGATGGTGCCTACCTTAATGGTGGTGCCATGCTAATACTGGAAACGATAACGCAGGTGCTTACGGTTGTTTTTATATCTCCGTTAATAGCCGGTATCTATGAGAATTTAAAGAGCAAGATCGAGTTAAGGAAGGGCCCTTCAATAATACAGCCATATTATGATATTTTTAAATACCTTAAAAAGGAAACTATAGCGCCTTACAATTCAGGATACATATTTATTTACGGCCCTTATATTGTCTTTTCCATTCTTATATTAATATCTTTTATAATACCGGTTGTAATTCCAGAGCCGATATACTTCACGGCATCAGCAGATTTTCTTGGTGGTGCATTGCTATTTTCACTGGCATCATTTATAAAGGTTTTAAGCTCGATGGATTCTGGAAGCAACTATTCCGCAATGGGTGCTGCAAGGGCATCATCGTTTACGTATCTTGGGGAGGCGACATTAATAACCGTTTTCTTTGCCGTTGCATTTATAACGAAAACTGATAATCCATACGTAACAAATCATTATCTTGTAATGCATCCATTTAGCTATTTAACGTTATTACACATCTTTGCAAGCGTTGCATTTTTTATGATATTTCTATTTGAAACTGGTAGAATACCTGTTGAAAGCGAGGGTTTAATGGAGCTTGGCATGATAGATGGTGCATTAAACTATGAGTACAGCGGAAAGCTCCTTGCCATAAATAAGTGGTCTGGATACATAAAAAATTACCTCCTTGGATCGGTTCTTTTAAATGTATTTATATTTCCATGGTTCATGTTCTCCGGAGGTTTATTCATACTTGACGTTCCCATAATGATATTAAAATGGTTCTTGCTTATGCTTATTTTACTTTTTATAGAAACAACACTGTCAAAGTTAAGACTTTACAAGGTTCAGGACTTTCTTGCAACAGCATTCACACTTTCAATAGCATTTTTAATAGTGTCGGTGATATGATGATCTACATATATATTATATCGGCATTCATTATGATAAGTGCGCTTTATGTGCAAACACAGCAGTACATAAGGGCAATGATAAGGGGTATTGTTATAGAGGCCGCACTGCTTGGTTTATTATCATTTTACATTGGCATTAAATCAAAAAGCCTGGATTTTATTATTCTTGGCATTTTAATTGTTATTCTTAGAGGCTTTATAATATCGTATATACTTGAAAAAAGGATACCAGGTATTAAAGAGATTTACAGAGAAAAACATGGTGGTCTCGCATCTTCATTGATATTATCAATAATATTCTCACTTGTACCTGCGTTTTTTATATATTATTACATTCTTTATAAGGTTGCATCCGAAATCATAGTGTTTCCATTGATAATCCTTTTCCTTGCACTCTTTCTATATATGTTTAGAAAAAGCACATTTGCACATGTTATGGCATATGTAGAGGAGGAAAACGCAATGATACTTTTTGCCATATTTGTTATACCAATACCATTTATAATAGAGGCCAGTGTACTTCTTGATGTTTTTGCTTTTATAATAATAACATTCATTGTTATAAGGGAAAAAACAAGGCATGAGCCAATGGAGGAGCTGCGTGGTTAAAATGTTAATAGATTATATCTTGCTTTTAATGCCACTAATTTCGATTATATTTTATAAATATGATAATTATTCATCATTCATAGCCGGCTTAATATCAATGATCCTTTTATTATTCTTAAGGGATTCAAGCAACATATTTTTCATAGATTCTGTATCAAAAATATTTATATTTATGATACTTTCAATATACATAGCATCATCCATATACGGAATAAAATATATAAAAAAATATGCATTTTTTATATCTTATAATAATTACTTCGCACTGAATTCATTGTTCACATTCACCATGCTTTTTACCGTTATGATAAACAACTATGGCTTTATGTGGGTTGGCATTGAGGGCACAACAATAAGCTCTGCACTGATGGTTATAACAGAAGGTACCGAGGCTGCAAAGGAGGCTACATGGCGTTATATTGTAATAGTGTCAGCAGGTATATCAATAGCCTTTATAGGCATAATATTAATATATTATTCATTCCACAGTCTTACAGTTTCATATTTAATTAACAGTAATAAAAAT